>JBJKQV010000164.1:0-8691 GCA_046704985.1 Terriglobia bacterium | reverse complement strand
AAGTCAATCGCTTACGCTGCGGGTGACCATCGGGATCTTCACGGGTGGTATTCCAAGAAAACGGAGCAGTTGAGGACAGGTTCCCATGCGGCGTCCAGGGTGTTGCCGCCGCCGCACCCGCGGCCGGCGCACGCCCTTCCAGAAACCATACCCGCTCCGCGTCTCCGGGCGGGCAAGGAGGAATGATGATTTCGTTGCAAGCCATGAGAACCAGGGCGGTGGCGTTGACCCTCAGCGCCCTGGCGCTTCTTCCCGCGGGGGTTCGCGCGGCGGCGCCGGCGGCCGAGGCCGGCAAGGTTCGAACCTACTACATCGCCGCCGACGAGGTGGACTGGAACTACGCCCCGGACGGCATTAACAAGATAACCGGCAAGCCCTTTGCCGGCTACGCCACGACGTTTGTCACCAGCGGCCCGCACCTCATCGGGAGCACTTACCGCAAGGCGATTTATCGCCGGTACACTGACGGGACTTTCTCGAGGCTCCAGCCACGCCCCACCGTCCGGGGTTATCTGGGCCTTCTCGGTCCCACCCTGCGCGGCGAAGTGGGCGACACGATCCGCATCGTTTTCAGAAACCAAACCCGGTTTCCCTGCGGCCTGCACCCGCACGGCGTTTTCTACGCCAAGGATTCCGAGGGGGCGCTTTACGATGACGGCACGGCGGAGCAGGACAAGGCCGACGACGCCGTTTCCCCGGGCGCTACGCACGTCTACACCTGGACGATCCCCGAGCGCGCCGGCCCCGGGCCGCAGGACCCCAGCTCCATCGTCTGGCTCTATCACTCGCACACCGACGAGATGAAGGACGTCAACTCAGGCCTCGTCGGCGCCATTGTCGTCACCCGCCGGGGCATGGCGCGCGCCGACGGCTCCCCCCGCGACGTCGACCGGGAATTCGTCAGCCTCTTCATGATCTTTGACGAGAACCAGAGCCACTACCTGGATTACAACATCCGGCATTTCACCGGCGACCCGGCGGGCGTCCAAAAGACGGAGTTCATGCTGAACGATACGGAGGGCAGGTTCTCTTTGGTGGGCTCGGGCTTCGCCGCCGCCAATTTCATGTCCACCATCAACGGTTATGTGTTCGGGAACGGGCCCATGGCGGTGATGAAGCGGGGCGAGCGCGTGCGCTGGTATCTGGTGACGCTCGGCGAGGGCGTCAACTTCCATACCCCGCACTGGCACGGCAACGTGGTGCTGGAACACGGGCGGCGCACCGACGTTGTCTCCATCGCCCCGGCGCAGATGGAGACCGTGGATATGGTGCCCGATGCCCCGGGCATCTGGCTCTACCATTGCCACGTCTCCGATCACATGGATATCGGCATGATCACGCGCTATCAGGTGCTGCCCTGAGGGCGCAGGGCGGCGCCGGCGCTTTCCGCGGGGTTCAGGAACACTCGCTGCGGCCCAGTTTCAGCGAATAGGTTTCGGTGTCGCCCCAGTCCAGAAACAGGTCTTCATCGCCGTCCGTGGTGTCGGCCAGATGGGCCAAGCGCGCGGAGATGGCGTCGTCGGGCGTTCGCCGTACCCAGGTGCGGAACCCTTCGCCCGAGACGCGGTCTTGTTTGTAGAAGTCCACGAGTTCCCGGATCGCCAACGGAACGCGAGGGGCGGGCAAGGCGAGCAGTTGGCGCGCAAAGGTCACGCCCTCTTCGCTGGCCTCGCCCCCCAGCATCAGCCGGTAATAGGGCGCCATGCGGTCGCCGACCTTCCGCGCGTTGCCGTAAAAACCGATGTCCGCCAGATGATGGTGCCCGCAGGAATTCGGGCAGCCGCTCAGCTTGATGCGGATCTTGAGCGCCTCCGGGTCGGTCTCTCCGGCCAGTTCCCGGGTCAGGACTTCGGCCAGGGTCAGCGAGCGGGTGATGCCCAGGTTGCAGGTGGTTGCGCCGGGGCAGGAAGTGACGTCGGAAAGGGTGCGCGCGCCGGGAGCCGTCAGGTCCAGGGCGCGTAGCCCGTCGTAAAGAGACTGCAACTGCTCGAGCCGCACCCAGGGAATCACCAGGTCCTGAGAGAGCGCGATGCGTACGCCCTTCAGTTCGTGCTTTTCCACGAGGTCGGCCAGGCCGCGAAATTGATGCGCCAGCACGTTACCGGCGGGCAGTTGAATCCACACCAGCGCGTAGCCGGGCTGCCGCTGCATCTGCACGTTGTGGCGCTTCCAGCGCTCGAAGTGGCTGGAGCGGCCGAGCGGCTTGGCCGGCGCTTCCTTCAGATTCACCAGCGGGGTGGAAATAGGATGGGCGACGGTGAACGGCTCGGCGGGCGTGCCCAGCGTGGCGCGCTTTTCCTCCACCAGGCGCCGCAGCTCTTCGATGCCTTTGGCGCGCAGGACGAATTTGAGCCGCGCCTTCAGGCGGTTCTTGCGCTCGCCGTGCTCGAGGAAGACGCGCAGGATGGCTTCCGTCGTCGGAATCAGCTCTTCCACGGGCAGGAACTCGGTCAGCACGGCGGCTTCGGTGGGCAGGCTGCCCAATCCTCCTCCCACGCGCACCTGAAAGCCCCGGCGCGCCGTGCCGTTTTGACCGCGCAGGCGGGCGATGAGGCCGATGTCGTGAATGCCGGCTACCGCGCAGGCGCCGTCGTCCGCGCAGCCGGAAAAGGCAATCTTGAACTTGCGCGGCATATCGTGGAAATCCGGATGGCGCAGCAGAAAACGCGAGAGCCCCAGGGCGTAGGGCGTGACGTCGAAAGCTTCGGTGGGGCAGACGCCCGCCAGCGGGCAGGCCGTGACGTTGCGCACCGTGTTGCCGCAGGCTTCGCGCGTGGTCAGGCCGGCAGCGGCCAGCAGGCGCATCACCGCAGGCGCATCGTCGAGACGGACGAAGTGGAACTGGCAGTTTTCGCGCGTGGTCAGGTGGCCGCGGCCGGTCGAGTAACGTTCCCCCATCTCGCCCAGGGCGCGAAGCTGCTCCGCCCCCAGCACCCCGGCGGGAATCTTGACGCGCACCATCTGCACCCCCGGCTGCCGCTGGCCGTAGACGCCGTGCTTCAGCCGGAAGGCCCGGAAGGTCTCTTCGTCCACCTCCCCACGCCGGTATTCCTCCAGGCGCGTTTCAAAATTGGCGATCTCTTCGTCGATCGCATCCCGGGTGTGCCGGGCTTCCACTTCCTCGGTGACTGACATGGCGCTCCCCTGAAATGAAAAAACCCACCGGCCAGCGTGCTTTCTGGCGGTGGGCTTTCTGGGCTGAACTTGACTTTATCTTGCTATCGGATCAGCTTCCACGCACCAGAGGGCAGGGAGGTACAACAACACATCAAACATCGAGCCTGCCGAATCTGGTTATGGAAGCGCATCAAAGCTCACAAACGGCCACGTTTGAGTGGCCAAAATGCCAAAACCGACTAAAAGTCTAGTCGGAGAGGCGGGGAGCGTCAATCGAAACTCCCTTTGCCACCTATAAAGGAAACTTATCAGCGCCCTGCCGTGCGAAAACGCCGGTGCGCGGCCAGGAAAGGGGTAGTGTCCGCTGCCGAGGCCTGCCGCGTTAAGCGCTCCCGATCAGAACGCCCGTGAGGAAGACCAGCGCGCCGCCGAGCATCACCTGCAAGGTGGCGGAAAACGTCGGGGTATCCATGTAACGGTGGCGCACCCAGGAGATGACGCCCAGCTCGACCAGCACCACGGCGATGGCGACGGTGAGCGCGACGGAGAAACGGCCGATGAGAAAAGGCAGGGTGTGCCCGAGCCCGCCGAGGGCGGTCATGGCACCGCACACTGCGCCGCGCAGCCAGGGGTGGCCGCGGCCGGTCAGGTTGCCGTCGTCGGAAAGCGCTTCGGCGAAGCCCATGCTGATGCCGGCGCCCAGCGACGCCGCCAGGCCCACGACGAAGGCGGTCCACGTATGGTGGGTGGCGAAGGCGGCGGCGAAAATGGGGGCGAGCGTGGAAACCGAACCGTCCACCAGCCCCGCCAGCCCCGGCTGCACGATTTGCAGCACGAAGAGGCGGCGCTGCGCTTCTTCTTCCTTCTCCTTCTCGCTGGCGCCCAGCTTCTCGCGCTCCAGAGCCTCGGCGCGGTCCGAGTGCGAGCGCTCCTCCTGCGCCAGGTCGTCGAGCAACTGGCGGATGCCGGCGTCGCGGGCGCGCACCGCCGCGCGTTCGTAGAAGTGCCGCGTCTCGACTTCCATGGCCGCCGCCTGGTTGCGGATCTTTTCCAGGTTGAGTGGCTGGAGCAGCCAAACCGGCTGCCGCTGCACAAAGCCTTTTACGTCCTGGCGGCGGATGAGAGGAATGTGCTCGCCGAACTTCTGCCGGTAGAGCTCCAGGAGGCGCCGGCGGTGTCCCGACTCCTCCACGCGCATGCCCGCGAACACCGCCGCCGAGCCGGGAAAATTCTCCTTCAGCCCTTCGGCAAAGTCCGCGTAAATGCGTTCGTCTTCCTCTTCCAGTGAGATGGCCAGCGCCAGAACTTCCCGTTCCGAAAGGCTGTTGAAATCCCTCATCCCCGTCTCCTCTTGGCCGCAAGGTTGGGCAAGGCGTCCGCGGAGCACCGCGCTGAGTTCGTCTGCTTTCCAGTCGGCGGCCTTGCCTTGCGACGGTAGTCTACCGCGGAAGGCGACAGGGGGCCACGCGCCTGCGGCGGGTCTGCCCGGTCGTTGCTCGCCTCATCTCCTGCCGGCCTGTAACCGGCGCGCGCGACCGGCATCAATTAAGCAGGGCAGCAATCGAAAGGTAAAACCCTGTTGGCGTGATATCCTCCCGCAGCCGGTCAGGTGCGGGCGACACGCCGTTGGAGGTGTACATGTCACTTCGACCTATCAAGAAAGTGATTAAGTCCAAGCCGACGTTGGAGGGCGCGGGAGTGCACCTGCGCCGCGCGTTCGGGTTCGGCAGTACCAAGGATTTCGACCCCTTCCTTTTGCTTGACGACTTCCGCAACGAGCGGCCGGAAGATTACCTGGCGGGTTTTCCCTGGCACCCGCACCGCGGCATAGAGACCATCACCTACGTGCTCGCCGGCAGCGTTGCGCACGGCGACAGCCTGGGCAACAGCGGCACGATCACCACCGGCGACGTGCAATGGATGACCGCCGGCAGCGGCATTATCCACCAGGAAATGCCTCAGGGCGACCCGAACGGCCGCATGCACGGCTTCCAGTTGTGGGGCAACCTTCCTTCCTCGCTCAAGATGACCGCGCCGCGCTACCAGGAAGTAAAAGCCCCCGACATCCCGGCGGTCACCGACGACGACGGCACCCAGGTGCGCATCGTGTGCGGAGAGTTCTGGGGCAAGAAGGGTCCGGTGGAAGGCGTCGCGGCCGATCCTATTTACCTGGACGTTTCGGTGCCTGCCGGCAAACGCAAGACCCTCCCCGTCGAAACCACGCGCAGCGCCTTTGCCTACGTCTTTGGCGGAGCGGGGAAGTTCTGCAACGCTTCAGGGCCTCTGGCCGTGCCCACCGAGTCGGTGGGCTGGTCGGACACCAAACCTCCCGCGGAAGCCGACGACCGGTCGCTGGTGGTTTTAGACCGCGGCGACGAGTTGACGGTCGAGGCGGGCGAAGAGGGCATCCGCTTCCTGCTCGTTTCGGGCAAGCCTCTTGAAGAGCCGGTGGCTTGGTACGGCCCCATCGTCATGAACACCCAGGAAGAGTTGCGCCAGGCTTTTCGCGAGCTCGAGCAGGGAACGTTTCTGAAGCGCTGACCGCGGCGGGAATTCGCGCCGGCGCGGACGAGCGTACTCCAATCAGCGAGGTTGAATCATGAAGGTGGGTTTCGTCGGGTTGGGACAAATGGGAAGCGGCATGGCGGCGAATTTGCTCAAGGCCGGCTACGGGGTGACGGTGTACAACCGCACCACCGCCAAAGCGCAGGCGCTCGCCGCCGCGGGTGCGCGCGTGGCCGCGCGGGTGGAAGACGCCTGCCGCGGCGAAGCCGTCCTCACCATGTTGGCCGACGACCCGGCGCTCGAAAGCGTGGCCTTCGGCGAGCGCGGCATCGTGGCCACGTTGGGCAAGGGAGCGTTGCACGTTTCCCTGAGCACCATCAGCGTGGCGCTGTCGGAGAAACTCACTGCGGCGCACGCTGCGGCCGGCCAGCGGTACGTGGCGGCGCCGGTCTTCGGCCGCCCTGACGCCGCAGCCGCGGCACAACTGATCGTGGTTGCCGCCGGCGCGCCCGAGGCGCTGGAAACTTGCCGGCCGCTCTTTGAAGCGATGGGCCGCCGCACCTTCACTTTCGGCGACAACCCTTCGCTCGCCAACCTGATCAAGCTGAGCGGCAATTTTCTTATCACCTCGGTGATCGAGTCGCTCAGCGAAGCCCTGGCGTTGGTCACCAAGGGCGGCGTGGACGCGCACCAGTATCTGGACCTGCTGACCTCCACGCTGTTTTCCGCGCCCATTTATCGCACCTACGGCGCGCTGATTGCCGACCGCAAATTCCAGCCGGCGGGTTTTGCCGCGCCGCTGGGATTCAAGGACGTGCGGCTGGCACTCGAAGCAGCAGAGAAGCTGCGTGTTCCCATGCCCCTGGGCAGCTTAGTGCGCGACCGCTTTCTGGCGTTGCTGGCGCGCGGCGGCGAAAATCTCGACTGGTCGGCGATTTCGGAAATCAGCCGCACCGAAGCGGGAATAGGCGAGTAGGAGCGAGAAACCGCGGCTCGACTGCCGGACTTTTTGTCTGCTCCCTTCCACCCTCCCCTGCACGTTTGGAACTTCAACTCGACTCGTTTCGCGCCTCAAGGTATCCTGTAGTGCTTCGCCGAGAGGACTTTGACATGCGTGAAGCGGTCGAAAAGTTGTGGCCGGAACTCGCGTGGATTCAAAACCCCGATCTGCGCCGCCAAGTCACCGACGCCTGGGTGCGCGCTCTTGAGCTGAGTCCGCTCACCCCGGAAGATCTGCACCAGATCCCTTTCACCCTGCTGGTTCCCGACTGTCCCGTCAGCTTCATGGAGCACAAGCGCTGCGTGGTACACATTGCGCGGCGGTCGGCGGAGGCGATGCAGGAGTTCCTGGGCCGCGCCCTGCCCATTGACATGGACACGGTCATCGCCGGCGCCATTCTGGCCGACGTGGGGAAGCTGCTGGAATACGAGAAGGTGGAAGGGCGCGCGCGGCAGAGCGAGCGCGGGCGTTATCTCCGCCATCCTTTTACGGGCGTGTCGCTGGCCATGGAGTGCGGCGTGCCGGAGCGCGTCTGCCACATCATCGCCGCGCACGCCGCGGAAGGCGACCTGGTCAAGCGGACGGTGGAAGCCACCATCGTTCACCACGCCGACTTTATGAGCTACCTTCCCTTCAAGGACCGCGCACGCTGAACGTCTAGAGGAGCCATCATGTCCCCGGATAAGATTTATGTCACCGCTCGCATGGCGGAGTGGGCGGCCGCCTTGCGTTTTGCCGACCTGCCCGCCGCGACCGTTCACCAGGCCGAGCGTTTTCTGCTCGACTCGCTGGCCTGCGCGCTGGGCGGCTACCGCCAGCACGACGTGCGCCTGGCGCTCGCGGTGCTCGACGAAACCGCCGCCCCCGGCCCCTCGACCCTCATCGGCAGCGGCCGGCGCGTGGACCCCGTCTCCGCCGCCCTCGCCAACGCCCTGATGATCCGGGTGATGGATTACAACGACATCTATTGGAAGCAGGACCCGTCGCACCCGTCCGATCTGATCCCTGCGGCGTTGGCTTGCTGCGAGCGCGCCGCGAGCGACGGCAAGGAATTGCTGGTCGGCATCGTGCTCGGCCACGAGTTCGAGATGCGCCTTTGCGAGGCGGCCTTCCCGGGCATTCGCGAGCGCGGCTGGCACCACGCCACGCTCACGGCGTTCGTTTCGCCCATCGTCGCCGGGCGCGCGCTGCACCTCGACGCCGCCAGGATTCAGCACGCCGTCGGCATCTCCGCCAGCCGCCACTCGACGCTGGGCGCGGTCACCGCCGGCAAGCTCACCATGATGAAGAACACCGTCGACCCCATGGCCACGCAGAGCGGCGTGCTGGCGGCCCTGCTCGCCGAGAAGGGCTACACCGGGCCCGAGCACGTGGTGGACGGCAAGGAAGGCCTGGCGCATTGCCTGGGGCCGGAGTGGAAGCTCGAAGTCCTGACCGAGGGCTTGGGCGAGTCGTATCGCATCAACCAGTGCGGGATGAAGGCGTTTCCCACCGAAGCGCTGACGCACGCGCCCATCTCCGCGGTGCTCGACCTGGTGCGTGAGCACGATTTGAAGCCCGAGCAGGTCGCGAAGGTCCACATCCGGTCGCTGGCGCGCGCCGCCGACATCCTGGCCGACGCGAGCAAGTACGACCCGCGATCGAAAGAGACCGCCGACCACTCCCTGCCTTACGTGGTGGCCGCGGCGCTGGTGGACCGCCAGGTGACGCCGCAGCAGTTCACGCCCGAGAAGATTGCCGACGCGACGATTCGCGCCCAGCTCAAGAAAGTGGAGGTGGTCGCCGACCCGGAGATCGAGAAGGTCTTTCCGGCGCTGCAACGCACCATCGTGACCATTCGCACCGCCGACGGGCGCGAGGTCACGCGCCAGCTCGATTACCCGAAAGGCGACCCGCGCAATCCGCTCACCGACGGCGAAGTGGAAGAGAAGTTCGAGGCGCTCGCTTCGCCCGTGCTGCCTGAGGCGGCGCGCCGCCGCGTTATCGAAGCGGTGTGGAATCTGCACCAGCGCGGCACGGTGCGCGAGTTAATGGAGCTGTTAAAGGCCTCGTAGGGGCACGGCGCGCCG
>JBJKQV010000163.1:0-17460 GCA_046704985.1 Terriglobia bacterium | reverse complement strand
TCCGTGCCGGGCGATGAGGGCGTCCACTTCCTCCTCGGGAAGGTGGGCGAGCAGGGCCTTGCCGATGCTCGTCGAGTGCACGGGCATGCGCTTGCCGACGCGCGTGGTGAGACGGACCGCGCCCAGGACTTCGACCTTCTCGATATGCACGGCCTACCCGCCGTCGCGCACCGCCACGTGGCCGGTGATGCCGGCCTTCTCGGTCAACTCCTTCAAGTAGGGATAAACCTCGCGGCGCAAGTCGAGGGTATCCACCAGAGCGCTGCCCAGGCTGAAAAGCTTCAGGGTCAGGTAGTAGCGGTCCGACGCGTCCTGCTCGACGTAGCCACGCGATTTGAGGGTTTGCAGGATGGCGTAAACGGAGCTCTTGGGAATCTTGAACTGGCGGTTGGCTTCGGTGATGGTGATCTGATGATGGTTGAGCGCCATGGCCTCGACCAGGTCGAGGGTCCTTTGCACGGCGGGGACCGAATAGCTCTTGGTCTTCTTGTGCGGTTTCATAAGCGTCCGGCGGGGTTGCAACCGGGCCGCACGCGCCGCGGGGATCGCCGCGCACCGGGCCTTCGGGCACCTTCCCGCTCCTCAGGGGATTCTGGGTTCGACCCCCTGAATCTACCATCATCGTAATGAACCTGCAACTGGGAGCGGGAAGGGAAGGTGGGGCGCAACGGGCGCTACATGGCGCTCCAGCCGCCGTCCACCGCCAGCACCGAGCCGGTTACGTAAGACGCTGCGTCGGAGGCGAGGAAGACCGCCGCGCCGCCGATTTCATGCGGCTGTCCGACGCGCCCCAGAAAGGTCTTGGCCACCTGGCGCTGGTAGACCTCGGAGCCGGGTTGGGGGTAGATGCGCGTTTGGATGGCGCCCGGACAGATGGCGTTGACGCGAATGTTGTAGGGGCCGTAGTCATAGGCTACGCAGCGCGTGAAGCCGACCAGCGCCGTCTTGACGGAGCTGTAGGCCACCGAGTTGCGCGCCGCGGCGAGCGATTGCACGGAGGCGATGTTGATAATCGATCCCTGGCGCTGCGGAACCATGTAGCGCAGCGCTTCGCGCGTGAAGTGGCGCGTACCCATCAGCGACACGGCGATGTTGCGCTCCCATTCTTCCATCGGCGCCTCGGCCAGGGCGTGGAACTTGGCCAGGTACCCGGCGTTGTTGCACAGGACGTCGAGGCGGCCGGTCTTCTCCGCGGCCTGGCGCGTGACCGCAGCGGCTTCCGCCTCAACGCTCACGTCGGCGTGGCAATAGGTGGCGTCGCCGCCGTGCTCACGAATGGCGACGGCGGTGGCGGCACCCACCGCATCGTCAATGTCGGCCAGAAAGACCGCAGCGCCCGCCTCGGCGAAGGCTTCGCTGATGGCCCGGCCGATGCCTTGCGCCGCGCCGGTGACGATGGCGACTTTACCTTTGAGCTCGATCATAAGTCTCCTTGATTGGCCAGCGGCTGGCCGCGCCGCCCGGCGCGAAAGCGCGTGATGACGTAGCGCGAAAGGTTGGCGGCGAAAAGCTCGTCAAAATTCGGCCCTCCGAAAGCCACGTTGGTCGGCCCGCCTACGGTGATGCCGTAGGGATCGTGCGCTACCAGCGAACGTTTTCCCTGCGGTGAGAAGCGATGGATGTCGTCGGAGGCGTAGCAGGTGGCGTAAAGGTTCTGGTCTGCGTCGAGCGCCAGCCCGTCGGGCAGGCGGCCGACCTGCTCGGCGAAAACGCGCGGCGCGCCGGGTTCACCGTTCGGGCCGATCTCGAAGCGCAAAATGCGGTTGCTGTCGCTTTCCGCCATGAAAAGCGTTTTCTCGTCGGCGCTCAGCGCCAGTCCGTTCGCGTAGCCGAAGGGGCCTGCCATCACGCGACCCTGGCCGTCGGGCGAAAGGCGCAGCAGGTAGCCGTTCTGCTTCTTCCAGTTTCCCGAATCGGTCAGCCAGAAGTTGCCGGCGCGATCGAACACGCCGAAGTTGGCATAAACGATCTTCTGGCCCGCAGCATGATCGGCGAAAACCGACCAGGAGCCGTCGCGGGCGACCTTCACCACGCCCACGCGCGCGTGGCAGACAAAGAGCTCGTCCTGCGGCGAGAAAGCCAGGCCGCAACAAAAGCCCGGGAGCTCGGCGATCTGCTTGACCTGGCCCTGCGGGTCGATGCGATAAATCTGCCCCGCCTCGCCGCCTGCCCAAAGATTTCCTTGGCGGTCAAAGGCCAGCCCTTCCGGGTGGTCGAGCCCGGAGGCGAAGATGCTGATCTGTTCGAGCGGAACTTCCGGCTCTGGCATGATGTTTGGATCCTTTCAGCCCGGCGGGTGCGCCGCCGGAAAACCCCTCAGTCGCCTTTCTCCCCGCGGTTGGGTTGCAGCCTCAGGCGCTAGGCTTTTCCCAGGCGCCGCGGAAAAAGCGCAGCCAATTGCCGTGCATGACGCCCTCGATATCGGCGGTTGCGAACCCTTTGGCGGCGAGCAAGTCAGGAAGGCGCTGCAAGTCGGCGATGGAGTTGAGGTCGGCGGGCGATTGCTCGCGCCCGTAGCCGCCGTCCAGGTCGCTTCCGATGGCAACGTGACGGGCGTTGCCGGCCAACTGGCAAATGTGGTCGATGTGCGCCACGACGCGGCGGAATTCCACCTGTGAGTTGTCGGTCTCTCCGGGAACGTAGCCGGGCAGCAGCATCCAGGAATCCAGCGCCGAGCCGATCACCGCCCCGCGTGCGATGAGAGCGCGAAGCTGCTCGTCGGAAAACTGCCGGTCGCCGGGCACCACGGCGCGGCAGTTGTTGTGGCTGGCGAGCACGGGGCCGTGAAAGGCCTCGATCGCCTGCCAGAATCCACGGTCGGTCAGGTGCGTGACGTCCAGGATCATGCCCAGTTCCTCGAAGGCTTTGAGAAGCTCGAAGCCTCGCGGGTTGATGCCGCTCTCGCCGGAGGTGCCGGAAGCGTAGACGCCTTCACCGAAGTGCGAAATGCCCACTACGCGCAGACCTTCCCGCCACCAGCGCTCGGCGTCGGCGGGGGAAAGGATCGGGTCGGCGCCCTCCATGCTGAGAATGTAGCCGAGCGCGTGGTGGTTACCACCACGCCAGTCGGCCAGGTGCGCGTCCAGCTCGGCTCTGTTCTGCAAACCGCGCATCTCCCCTTGTTCTTCCATCAGACGATAATAGGCGCGCTGCCCGCGGCCCATGGCGGAGGCGATCTCGGGCGAGCGGTAATCCAAAAACTCTTCGCCCAGACTGGTGGCCCGCGCCAGGATGGTGGCCAGGCAAACGGCCACCTCGGCGCGCCGCAGCTCGGGGAAGCAGACGGTGTTGGCGCCGCGGTGCACATCCTTCATGTCCGCTTCGGCGCGGCGAATCTCTTCCAGGGGCAGGCGTAGGTCGCGGTTCCAGTTCAGGGCGTTCCAGGCCAGGTCGAGATGTGAGTCGATAACAATCATGCTATTTCTTGCCTCGGGATTTGAGTCGGCGCGCGGGCCGGTCGCCGACGTCTTGGGGATACTTCATGGCCAGCTTGCGGATTTCGTAGTTGAACTTGAGAAATAGCCCTTCCCAGCGCCGCGCCTGCGCGGGGGTGTAGCGATAAAAGCCCCGGCGGTTGGAAATTCCGCGCGCGCCGGAGGCGACCAAGCGGCGCATCACGCGCGGCACCTTCGTGGAGCGGTCGAGGTCGGGCAGCAAGGCCGCCATCACCTTGCGGTACGCCGCGATGCCCATCAGGTCCATGTAGCGGAAGGGCCCGGCGAAGGTGATCCAGTAGCCCACATCGTTGCGCAGCGAGCGGTCCACGTCGGCAAAGGTAGCGACGCCGGTTTCGACCAGGTGGCAGGCCTCGCGGAACATGGCGTAGGAAATGCGGTTGGTGATGAAACCCCGCACATCCTTGCGCACCAGCGACGGTTCCTTGCGCCAGGCGCGCGCCCAGACGAGGGCGCGGCGGGCGCTGGAGGCGGAAGTGCGCCGCCCGCAGATGATCTCCATGAAGCGCGTGACGTGCGCGGGCTCGTCCCAGTGCATGCCCAGGATGCGCTCGGGGTGCTGGGCGCGCTCCTGCAGGTGGGAAATGGGAATGGCGGAAGTGTTGGTGGCGATCAGCGTACGCGCCGGAACGGCCTGCTCGATCTGGCGCAGGGCGCGGCGCTTGGCACGCAAGTCCTCGGTGATAGCTTCGATAACGACCTTGCAGCGCGCAAACGCCGCATAATCCCCCGTTACTTCCAGCCTGGCGAGGGCCTGGCGGGGCTGCTCGCCCAGAAGACCCTCGGCGCGCATCTCTTTCAGCAGTGCGAGGACGCGGGCTCTGGTATGGCGGCGCCGCGCCGGGTCCGAGTCCAGCGCCACGACCGCGTGCCCGGAACTGAGCAGGCAGGCGATGATACTCTTGCCCATCAGGCCCAAGCCGACCACGCCCGCCTGCGCCGTCACGCCCTTACGGCGCGACGAGGGGGCAGGACGATTGCGTCGTCTGGTCATCGGCGGAAGCACCTCCAAGAACAAGAAATTGGAAAGGCGGCGGACGAGAGGCTTCGCGGCGGGAGATAAACTGCCTGAGGTTGCGGTTTGCGCACGACGCGGGACTCCTGAGGGCGGCGCCACGGGGAGCCTTCGCAAGGCACCCGGGGGCTCCCGAGAGGCGGCGGTACCCGCCCTACGCGTTGATCTTGCGAAACGCCCTTTCCACTGCGCGGAGCGTAAAATCGACGTCCGCGCGGGTGTGCGCCGCCGAAGGGTACCAGCGGCAATCAGGAATCAAGTAGACGCCCTCCGCCAACATCTCCTGGATGAACAGGTCGCGCAGGCGCGTATCGGACTCCAGGGTGTCGCGATAATTGCGCATGCTCGAGCGGGGGGTGAATGAGAGATTAAAAACCGACCCTATCCCATTGAGCAGACAGGGGATGTTCGCCTGGGCTGCGAGCCTTGAGATGCCTTCTTTCAAGCGCTTCCCGTGGCTGTGCACCTGCTTGAGGACTTTCCCCTGGTGCGAGGAGAGCACTTCCAGCGCCGCCTGGGCGGCGGATAAGGAAATGGGGTTGCCGTTGAAAGTTCCGGCGTGCACGACGCGGTGGCGAGGGATGAGCTGCATGATACGCTTGCGCCCGGCCACGGCGCTTAGCGGAAAACCGGCGCCCAGCGCCTTGCCGAGAATTGTCAGGTCTGGGGTCACCCCCAGCAGACTCTGCGCCCCGCCGAGGGCGGCGCGGAATCCCGTAATCACTTCGTCGAAGATCAGCACGATGCCGTAGCGCCGAGTCAGGCGGCGCATCGCCTCGAGGTATCCGGGTGAGGGAAGCAGGCAGCTGCTGTTGCACAGGATGGGCTCGGTGATGACGGCGGCGATTTCGCCGGCGTGCTTGGCCAGCAGCGCCGCCAGGGCTTGGGGGTCGTTCCAGGGCAAAACGAAGACGTCGCGGTAGACGGAAGGGCTTTGCCCCTCGGAGGCGGGCACGGCGTGGCCGTTGCGCCCCTGGTGGTCGGTGGGGAGATAGCTGAGCAGTACGCTGTCGGCCCAGCCGTGATAGTGCCCTTCAAACTTGACGTACTTGCGGCGGCCCGTATGGGCTCGCGCCAGGCGCAAGGCGAGCTGCACCGCTTCGGTGCCGGTGTTGCTGTAAGCCACCAGCTCGGCGGAGGGAACCAAGCGGCAGATCTGGCGCGCCACCTCGATCTCGAGTTCGTGCTGGGCGCCGAGGAGCTGGAACTTCTCCAGTTGCCGGCGCACCGCGCGCACCACCCGAGGGTGTGAGTGCCCCAGGATCAGGGGGCCCCAGGCCATGGCGTAATCGAGATAGCGGCGGCCGTCAAAGTCGGTGAGCGTCGCTCCCGAGGCGGAACGGAAGAACAGCGGCGTGGGTTTGGCGGAGGCGCGCATCATGCTGCTCACCCCCCCCGCCAAGTAATGTTGGGAGAGGCGAAAAGCCCGGTTTGAGCGGGTGTAAGGGTTCATCGCGAAGGCGCCGTCGTCAAGGCAGGTAGCCCAGTTGGGAAGAAATGCCGTGCGTGCACTGCTTGAGAGCCTGGGCTACTTCCTGAATGGTGTTGCCGCGCAGCGAGCTCAGGGGTCCGGTGATGCTGATGCCGCCGATGGGCTTCTCCTTGGGGCCGAAAATGGGGGCGGCGATGCAGCGCGCGCCTTCCTCGGTTTCCTCGTTGTCCATGGCGTACCCCTGCTTGCGGACGCGCGTCAGTTCCTTGCTCAGTAGGCGCAGGGAAGTGATGGTGTGGTTGGTGTACTTCTGCAGCGGCGCGCTGGCCTCCAAACGCTCCCGCGCCTCGCCGGCAGGAAGATAAGCCAGCACCACCTTGCCCAGGGCGGTGCAATGCAGCGGGGCCACAGCGTGGACGTTGGGCGCGGCGCGAATGGAACGGAGGCCTTCCAGAATCTCCACATAGCGAATCTGCCCGGCGTCGAAAATGGCCAGGTTGACGGTCTGCTCAAAGCGCGCCAGCAGGCGGCCCAGATAAGGGCGCGAGGTCTGGCGCAGGCTGTCCTCAAGCTTGTTGCGGCTCCACAGCGCTACGCGGTCGGTGAGCTGATAAGCGTCGGTGCCGGGGGCCTGCTGGACGTATCCCTGCTGCTTTAAGGTGGCGAGGACGCGGAAAACGCTGGTTTTGGGCTGCCCCAAGGTCGTCGCTAGCTCTCCCAGGCGCACGCTCGATTTGGACTGCGCTAAGGCTTCGATGAGACGCAAAGTCTTGACGACCACACGGACGTGATTGGGATCTCGCACTTTTTCGTTCCTCTGAACAGAATGCGCGTTCCGGGAAAATCGGAGACATTCTGAAGGTAATTCTATTTTTTGTCAATGGGCAGGGTGGAGAAAAAAGCGCGCGCGGAGGCGCGGGGGGAGCGGGCGAGGCGCCGGAAGCCGCTCCCAATGGCCCTGTGAGGGGCGTAAAAATAGTTGATTTTTCCCTTGACGCCACATTCCCCGACTGTTAGTGTACACGTGAATTCGGACCTTGTATTCCGTATTGTGGTTTAAGCTTTTGTCGGGCGATCCGCAACTTTAGGGTGTTGAGGGCTGGATGGGCGGCGAGCAATCGAGCGCGCCGCGAGCAGGGGGCAGTCCCCCCGTCTCTGCATGGACGGGGGCGCTTCGGGGGGCTCAGGGCCTTCATTCAATATTAAGGAGAGGGAATGATGGGGAAAAAGATCGCCATCCTGGCAGTGGAAATCCTGGCGGCTTGCGGCCTCTTGTTGGGCCAGGGGGTCAACAGTTCGATTCTGGGCCGCGTGACCGATACGACCGGGGCTCCCGTCCCGGGCGTGAAGATCACCGTCACCAACACCCAGACGGGCATCGCCGTCCACGCCGTGACCGGCAAGGCCGGCAACTACTCGGTCCCGGAACTAATTTCGGGCACTTACGCGGTGATGGGAACCAAGCAGGGATTCGAACGCCGCACGGTGAGCGGCATCCAGGTTCTTTCTTCCTCGCACGTGCGCGTGGATCTGGTGTTGAAAGTAGGGAGCATTACGCAGCACATCTCCGTGGTGGGGCGCTCTCCGCTCATCCAGACCGATGCGACGAACATCAGTTCCTCGGTCACCACCCGGCAGCTCAACAACCTGCCCACTGACCTGCAGACGATTGACACTTTCGTGGGCTTGGCGGCGGGCGTGCAATCGTTGAATGGCGACGCCAATAACCCTCCCATCGCCGGCAGCACGCACTGGGGCAGCATCCACGTGACGGTGAACGGGGTGGGCGCCGACCAGCCGGGCAACGGCGGCGGCGCGGACGTTCAGAACGTCGGCATGCTGGTGCTTCCTCCGCCCAGCTCGCTGAAGGAACTCAAGGTTCAAAGCGTGGACATGAGCGCCAAGTACAAGGGCAAAGCCAACATCAATATGGTGATGAAGAACGGCACCAACCACCTTCACGGACAGCTTTATGAGTTCGTGCAGAACAGAATTGGCAATGCCAACACCTTCCTGAACAATGCCAAGGGTTTGCCGCGGCCGCCGCAGCACCTGAACCAGTTCGGAGGCAACATCGGCGGGCCGATCAAGCGCGGCAAGGCGTTTTTCTTTTTTGACTTCAGCGGTTATCGCAACCAAAGCTTCGCCACCGCCCAGCACAATTACCCCAGCATGGCGGAGCGGAGCGGCGACTTCAGCGCGCTGTGCACGGCGCCGACGCGCGGTGGCACCTTCGACGCCAACGGCGTATGCTCTAACAGTAAATACCAGTTGTACAATCCTTTTACGGGTGACCCTTATCCCAACAACATGATCCCCACGGGAAGCGCGCCAGGGGACATTACTTCCCAGGCGCAGGCGCTCCTCAAGTACCTGCCGGCGCCGACCGACGCTTCGAGCCCCGGGTTGCCGGGTGAGGCGAACAACTATATCGGCATTATTCCCCAGAAGCGTGTTGCCAACGCTTACGATTTGCGCATCGACTACAACCTGTCGCAGAAAGACCGTCTTTTCGGCGTTTGGTCGCAGCGCAATGCCGACCCGTGGAACGTGGCCCAGGCGGCCTATAACCCCAATTACGGTTCGGGACGGTATTTCTACAAGCGCTACACGCTGACCGGTTCGGAGACGCACACCTTCAGTGCCAATACCATCAACTCGTTCCGGGTGGCCTGGGAAGACTATATTCAGAGGTTCTCGGGCCAGAATACCGATTTCAGCCTGCAATCGCTGATCCCCCAGACTCCGCCGACGGTGTTCAACGGCCTGCCCTTGGTGACCACCACGGGTTACGCCAACCTGTTCCACGACATCGGAAGCGCCCTTCCCACGCCGCAATATAGCGTGGAATTCACCGACGATTTCACCCACATTCACGGCAACCACACCATTCAGGCGGGCGTTGACGAAACGGGGTACAAGATCTTTTCGCGCCACACCACCGGCACCAACACGGGAAAGCTCATTTTTAAGGGCCTTTGGACGGCGCGAGACGGTTGGCCGGACACAAGCACCTACGTCGCGTCGCAGGGAAACGCCATCGCGGACTTCCTGATCGGAACGCCCAATACCTTCGACACACCGGGCACGGGGGTTTTCGCCAAGATGATTTACTCCCGCCAATGGGGCGCCTACGTGCAGGATATCTGGCAAGCCAAGCCGAACCTCACCATCAATTACGGCCTGCGCTACGAGTATCAAACACCCTGGAGATACCGAAATCCCGAAACAACCACTTTCAGCCTGACGGCCACACAACCCCAATGTAACGGCGGTGCCAGCACCGGCAGCTATGTCTTGCCGCAAAATAGCAACACGCCGACGCTTCCTTCCTCAGGGGCCAACGCGACCCTGTTCAACGCCTACCTTCCGTGCACCACGACGACCCAAGCCCTGGGTGAGTCTCTGAATTACATCCAGGCGGACACCAACAACTTTGCGCCCCGGGTCGGTATTGCGTGGCGGCCTTTTGGCGGGACGCGCACGGTGGTGAGAGCCGGTTATGGAGTCTATTACAACATGGCTGTTGCTTACGTGGGTGGCCGCAACGAAGCTTGGAACCCTCCCTGGGTCGTGGGGATCACTTTGCCATTTGTGACCGACCGGCCGAATCACAAGAAGATCAATAGCTCGGGCAACGCCTACACGCCGGACATTACGTATTCCAATCCCTTTCCCGGCAGCAACAGCAAATTTCCCGTACCTGCGCATCCAAAGGTCATCTGGCTGCAGAACGATTTCAAGGATGCGGTGATCCAGGAGTGGAACCTCACTGTGCAGCACCAGTTCGGCGCCAACTGGGAGGCGCGGATTTCCTACGTGGGCAACCAGTCCCACCACCTTCCCACCAATGCGGACAACATCAACCAGCCGTTCGTGCAGGATCCCAATGCCACGAACGCTCAGGCCCAGAACCCCTATCAGCCCTGGGGCGTCATCAATACCTGGCGCAGCGCTATGAAGCAGAACTTCAACCAGTTGCAACTGGGGGTCAAGCACCGTTTCGCCAGCGGCTTCTCGATCAATGCCAACTACCAGTACAGCCGCAGTTTGGATAATGCGGTTAACCCGCAGAACTGGCATTACCCCAATCTCGATTATGCCAACACGTCGTTCATCCATCGCCATTACGCGGTGTTCGACTATATCTACCAGTTGCCCCTCGGACGCGGCCGCCGCTGGTTTTCCGGCGCGCACGGTGTGGGACAAGCCGTGGCCGGAGGGTGGCAGATCTCCGGCATTACCCACTACGCATCGGGGCTTCCTTTTACCGTCGCCGCATCCAAGGCAGGCGTGAGCGGTGTGAGCGCCTGGACCCCCGGACGCGCCGACCTGGTCTCTGGTGCCAACAGTTACGTTTACGCCGGACAGCAAAGCGGCCACGACATCGTGGACGGCGTGCAATGGTTCAACCCTGCCGCTTTCACCACCCCCGCGCAGTTTACGTGGGGCAACTCCTCTCGTGACAGCGTCTGGGGACCAGGCTATTGGAATTGGGACATGAGCGCCATGAAGACCTTCCAACTGCGCGAAGGGCTGCGCCTGCAGTTCCGCAGCGACTTCCTGGACGCGTTCAACCATATGAACCTGGGTAGTCCGAATGCTTCCATCCCGGACCTCCGCGACAACGGGACCAACAACCTGAAAGTTGGGAAAATCTATTCGGGGAGTGACTATCGCAGGATTCAGTTTGCCCTCAAGCTGATGTTCTAACCTCGGCGCGAGCGCCATTCAAACCTTCCAGGGGCCTGAGCAAATCTCAGGCCCCTTTTTTTCCGCCAGCGAATCGACCCGTAGCCGGCAGGGAAGGCAAGAGTTCAACCCTCCCCGCCCAGCCTACAATCCTTCTTTTACGCGCCTGCGGTAATGACCGCGCCGAATGCGACGAGCAACATTCCGTGGCCGGGGGGGCCTGCCCAAGCATTCCACAAGCCAAGATATAGATTCCGGCGCTGAAGCCTATCAGTTCTCCGATGTACTGAGATCGCGCAGTGCCGCCCGTCGCGACTTCTGGCGCTGACGTGGTGCGGGCCGCAGGTGGCGGACCCACCCTTAAGTGCTCTGTTCTGAAGGGGATATTAATTTTTGTTGAGATTTGTTCTTGACAGCGTTACGGACGGCGTGCTACCGTCTTGCGTTTTTCCAGCGGATTAAGAGTTCCGTATAGTGGATTCACTGCTCGTCGGGTATATTGACAAGTGGCGGGTTGGGCTTGGGCGATCTCGCCGTCGGGCCGGCGCCAGCGAGGTCTCGGCAGGTCGGAGCGACTCGCCCCGTTGCGTCGCGTGCGGAAAGGGAAAAGGAGAATAATCAGATGCGCAGAACAATCGCCATACTCGCCGTCGAACTATTGACGGCATGCGGACTGCTGTTGGGGCAGGGGGTCAATAGTTCGATCCTGGGCCGCGTGACCGACACGACCGGGGCTCCTGTGCCGGGCGTAAAGATCACTGTCACCAACACCCAGACGGGCATCGCCGTCCACGCCGTGACCGGTCAGGCCGGGAACTATTCGGTCCCGGAACTGATTTCGGGCACCTACGCGGTGATGGGGACGAAGCAGGGATTCGCGCGCCGTACGGTGAGCGGCATCCAGGTTCTTTCTTCCTCGCACGTGCGCGTGGATCTGGTGTTGAAGGTAGGGAGCGTAACGCAGCATATCTCCGTGGTGGGGCATACGCCGCTCGTCCAGACTGATACGACGAACATCAGTTCCTCGGTCACCACCCGGCAGCTCAACAACCTGCCCACCAGCCTGCAGACGATAGACACTTTCCTGGGTCTGGCGGCGGGCGTGCAATCGTTAAATGGCGATGCCAGCAACCCTCCGATCGGGGGCAGCACGCATTGGGGCAGCGTGAACTTTACGCTTAACGGGGTGGGCGCCAATCAGCCTGGCAACGGCGGTGGCGCGGATATTCAAAGCACCGGCCTGCTGGTCCTTCCTCCGCCCAGCTCTATGAAAGAGCTGAAGGTGCAGAGCGATAACATGTCGGCCAAGTACAAGGGCAAGGCCAACGTCAATTTGGTGCTCAAGAACGGCACCAACCACTTTCACGGCGAGCTCTTCGAGTATGTGCAGAACACCAGCCTGAATGCCAACTCCTTTGTGAATAACGCCAAGGGAATCGAGAGACCGCCCGAGCATTTGAACCAGTTCGGGGGCAATTTCGGCGGGCCTATCAAGCACGACAAAGCTTTTTTCTTCGTGGACTATAACGGCTACCGGCAAATCAATTCCGCTACCGTGCAACACAACCTGCCGACCGCCGCGCAGCGGAGCGGGGATTTTGGCGCGCAGTGCACGTCGCACGGAGCGTCGTTCGATGCCAACGGCGTCTGCACAAATACCGCCTGGCAGCTCTACGACCCCGCGACCGGCAATCCGTTTCCTAACAATCAGGTTCCCGACGGCATGATTACTTCGCAGGCGAAGGCGCTGATGCAATATGTTCCTTTGCCTACCGACGCGAACAGCCCCGGGAACCCCGGGGAAGCAAATAATTATTTCGGGCTGACCCCCAAGAAGCGCAACGTCAACTCCGTCGACGCCCGGATTGATTACAACCTGTCGGAAAAGGACCGCCTTTTCGGCGTTTATGCGCAGCGCGCAACCGGCCCCTGGTGGACTTCCAACAGCAACTTCGTGGCCAACTACGGAAACGGGCGACAGGAGTACAAGCTTTACACGCTAACGGCGTCGGAAACGCACACTTTCAATGCCAACACTCTCAATACGTTGCGGCTGGCCTGGGGAGACTACATCCAGCGGTTTCAAGGACAAAACACCGACTTCAACCTTCAGACGCTTTTCCCGTCATCTCCCGCAACGCTTTACTTCGGCTTGCCGCAGATCACGGCGACGGGTTACAACGGCCTGCCAAAGGACACAGGAGCCGCCCACGCGGTGCCGCAGTGGGACGTGGAAATCACGGACGACTTTACGCACATCCATGGCAAGCACACCATTGAGGCGGGAATTGACGAGACCGGTTACAAGATTTTTAATCGCCACCCTGCGGAAACGAATAACACGGGCCTGTTCAAATTCAACGGCTACTGGACGGGCGGCAAGGGCTGGCCGTCGGCGGTTGTTCCCAGCAACGCGAAAGGGAACGCGTTCGCAGACTTCCTGTTGGGTAACGCTCAAAGCAGCCTGACGCCCACCACCGGCGTGTATGGCAAGATGATCTATTCGCGGCAGTGGGGCCTGTACGTCCAGGACACCTGGCAGGTGCGCCCCAATCTCACCATCAATTACGGCCTCCGCTACGAGTATCAGACGCGCTGGAAATACCGGAACGCGAATCAGGTGACAGGTTTCAGCCCCGCCGTCAGTGAGCTGGTCTTGCCGCAAAATAGCACCACGGCTACTTTCCCAACCGACGGAGCCCTGCAGGGGTTTTTCGACGCCTATCCCTATGTCACGACGCAGTCCCTGGGCCTGCCCTTGCAATTGGTCCAGCCGGACAAGAACAACTTTGCGCCGCGTTTCGGTTTTGCCTGGCGGCCCTTCGGGGGGACGCGAACGGTTTTCCGTGGCGGCTACGGCGTCTACTACAACCTGAACACTGCCTACACGAACGGGCAAAGGTGGCAGGGCTTCAACCCGCCCTGGAATTATGGCGTAACAGAGCCGTTTACCACCGAACTCAAGGCCAAGGGCAAGAACCCAACGACCGGCTATCTACCCGATATCACGTTTGGTAACCCCTTCCCGAGCACCAACACCAATGGCGTTGTGGTGTCTCCGAATCCACTCCTCAGGTACTTCCAGCCCGATTTCAAGTCAGCCGTGATCCAGGAGTGGAACGCCACGATCGAGCACCAGTTCGGCGCCAACTGGATGGTTCGTGCCTCTTATGTGGGCAGCCAGTCCCATCACCTTCCCTACAACTCCGATGCGCTCAACGTGCCGGCAGTACAAACCCCGGACGTAAGCTTGCTGAACCAGCATCCCTTCCAGTACTTCAATGGGACAAAATACGTTCCCTGGGGCAACATCAATTCCTACCGCAGCGCTGGCAAGCAGAACTTCAATCAGTTGCAACTGGGCGTCCGGCACCGATTTGCCAGCGGTTTCTCTTTCCAAGCGCAGTACCAGTTCACGCGCAGCCTGGACAACGTGCCTAATTCCGGTGGGCCGCTGAACTGGCACTTTGGCAATCGAGCCTACGGGAATACCTCCTTCATTCGCCGAAATTATCTGGTATTTGATTACCTCTACGAGTTGCCGTTCGGGCGTGGACGTCGCTATTTCTCCGGCGCCCATGGATGGGAGGATGCCCTGGTGGGCGGGTGGCAGGTTTCCGGGATCACCCACTACGCGGGTGGCGTTCCACTTTCCGTTAATGTTTCAATGGCTGGCACGGGCATCGTAGGCTGGTGGCCTACCCGGGCCGACGTCGTCGATCGCAATCAGCTCTATGTCACACAACAAAGTGGCCATAATGTGATCGGCGGAGTGCAGTGGTTCAACCCGCTGGCTGTTGCCGTGCCGACCCAATTTACCTATGGCAACTCCGACCGAGACATGATTTGGGGACCGGGTTACGAGAACTGGGATATGAGCGCCATGAAAACGTTTCATGTGACGGAAGGACTGGGGCTGCAGTTTCGCAGAGACTTCCTGAACGCCTTTAACCATTTCAACTTGGGGAATCCCAACATGAACCTCCCCGACCTCAGAGACAACGGAAACAACAACGCCAATTTCGCCAAAATCACGGGCGGAGGTGGCGGCCGAACGATTCAGTTCGCGCTCAAGCTGATGTTCTAACCTCGGCGCGAGCGCCATCTAAGCCTTTCAGGGGCCTGAGCAAGTCTTAGGCCCCTTTTCTTTTTTCCGCCACTGGATGGGTGTGGGGCCGCCAGGGCGGGGACCATCGCTTTTCCTCCCGGCACGGTGAGAGCTCTTTCAGTTCCGCGATCAGAGCCGCCATCCCGCGGGCTCTATCCCTTTGCCCTTGGCCTCCCCTTTCCAACTAAGAAACCGTCCCGATCACCCGGGTTCCCGCGCCCCTCACTCGGCTTGTCCCTCCATTTATGAACTGACCGCCGGCGGTTGGGGTGAAGGGAAGGGGGCATAGGGGCTTGTCTCGGGGCTGCCGAGGCGGGCGAAGGACTGTGCTGGCCGCGAGAGCCGCTGAGGGCCTTAGGGCGGTGACACGAGGGAGGGGTAGGGGACAGGAGCGAATTGATAGGAAAGGGCTTGAACGATTCCTCTTGACACGCCTCCTGGCGCATGCTAGTGTCTGGCGCTTTTTTGGCGGATTTATGGTTCCGTAGTGCGGACTTTCTGCAGAGCAAACCGCTCAGGCGGTTTGGGCCGGTTGCGGCAGGGGGCAGGCCGCCCGGGGCTCTGAAGGAGTGCTCGGAACCACTGGCTCGCAACGTCGGGTGCGACAATTTCATAAGGAGAATAGAGATGCGTAAAACGTTCGGCATACTCGTCCTTGAACTGTTGACGGCATGCGGGCTGTTGTTCGGGCAGGGGGTGACCAGCTCGATCGTTGGCCGGGTGACCGACACTTCAGGGGCCCCTGTCCCCGAAGCGATGGTGACCGTCAAGAACCTGCAAACCGGCATTGCGGTCGGAGCGACGACCTCGCAGGCTGGAACCTACACGGTGCCCGAGTTGATGTCGGGGGCCTATGAGGTCACGATATCGAAGCAGGGCTTCCAAACGCACACCACGAGCGGGATCGAGGTCGAGTCCTCGTCGACCGTGCGCGTGGATATGGTCCTGGCCGTGGGCAGCGTGAAGCAATTGGTGACGGTGGTCGGGAAGACACCTCTGGTGCAGACCGATACGACCAACATCAGCACCTCCGTTACCACCAATCAGTTAAGCAACTTGCCCAGCGACTTGCAATCCATTGACGCTTTCATGGCCCTGGGCGCAGGTGTCCAGTCCTTGAACGGCGACGCCAACAATCCACCCATTGGGGGCAGCACGCATTGGGGGAGCGTGAATTTTACTCTCAACGGCGTGGGGGCCAACCAGCCCGGCAACGGCGGTGGCGCGGACATCCAGAACGCCGGAATGTTGGTGCTTCCTCCTCCCAGTTCCATGAAGGAACTGAAAATCCAGAGCGATAACATGTCGGCCAAGTACAAAGGCAAGGCCAACGTCAACATGGTGCTCAAGAACGGCACCAACCAGTTCCACGGCGAGCTCTTTGAATACGTGCAGAACACCAGCCTGAACGCCAATGCGTTCCTGAACAACGCCAAGGGAATCGAGCGGCCGGGCGCTCATTTGAACCAGTTCGGGGGCAATTTTGGAGGCCCCATCAAGCGCGGCAAGGCTTTCTTTTTTGTGGACTACAACGGGTATCGCCAGGTCGATTCGAGCACCGTCCAGCACAACCTGCCGACTGCGGCCGAGCGTAGCGGGGATTTCGGAGCCCTTTGCACGTCGCACGGCGCGACCTTCAACGCCAGCCAGGTCTGCACGAATATCGCCTGGCAGCTTTACGACCCGACGACCGGCAATCCGTTTCCCAATAATCAGATTCCCGCCGGCATGATCACTTCGCAGGCGAAGGCGCTGCTGCAATATATTCCTCTGCCCACCGATGCCTCCAGCCCCGGGAATCCCAGTGAGGCCAACAACTATTTCGGACTCATCCCCGTCCGGCGGCACGTCAATTCCTTTGACACGCGGATTGACTATAACCTGTCGCAGAAAGATCGGCTCTTCGGCGTTTATGCCCAGCGCACGACGGGACCCTGGTGGACGGCCAACACCAGCTTCGTGGCCAACTACGGAAACGGCCGGCAGGTTTACAAAAACTATACGCTTACCGCCTCAGAGACTCATACCTTCAACGCCAACACCATCAATGTCTTTCGGGTGGCTTGGGGCGATTACATCCAGCAGTTCGCGGGCCAAAACACGGATTTCAGCTTGCAATCGCTTTTCCCCTCGTCGCCGGATACGCTTTATAACGGCCTCCCGCAGCTCACCATGACGGGCTACAACGGTTTGCCCAAAGACACCGGGGCAGCTCATGCGGTCCCGCAATGGGACGTGGAATTCACGGACGACTTCACGCATATCCACGGCAAGCACACCATCGAGGCAGGCATCGACGAGACCGGGTACAAGATCTTCAACCGCAAACCCGCCGAAACGAACAACACGGGCCTGTTCAACTTCAATGGCAACTGGACGGGTGGCAAGGGGTGGCCGTCGTCGGTGGTAAACAGCACCGTGAAGGGCAATGCTGTCGCAGACTTCCTGCTCGGCTACGCCCATAATGACCTGACGCCGACCACCGGCGTCTACGGCAAGATGTTCTATTCGCGGCAGTGGGGCCTCTACGTCCAGGATACCTGGCAGGCGAAGCCCAACCTTACCATCAACTACGGCCTTCGTTACGAGTACCAGTCGCCCTGGAAATACCGGGATCCGAATCAAGTGACGGGCTTCGACCCGGCCACCAATTCGCTGGTCCTGCCGGAAAACAGCACGACGGCGACGTTCCCGCCCAACGGGGCGCTTGCAGAGTTCTTTAACGCCTACCCGTACGTCACGACGCAATCTCTGGGGC
>JBJKQV010000162.1:0-6126 GCA_046704985.1 Terriglobia bacterium | reverse complement strand
CCTTCGGGGCGGGGGTGTGGATCTTCTTCCTCACCGCCAGCTCCGAGCCCGCGTACCGCGAAGGCTTTCCGCGCCTGCTCTCCTTCCGGCGCTACCTGAGCTGGAACGGCCTGCGTACGCGCTCGTTCTTTATGGCCAACGTGGTGGGCATTGGGCTGACGTTTTTCTTTTTCGCCTACCAGACGATCTTCTATCTCGCCGCCAACAAGATGGGGGCTTGGGCGCCCGCCGATGTCAATTACTCGGACCTGCTCAACACCCGCTTCCCGTGGATTTGGGTGCTCTTCATCGGCTTTCTGCCCGCGGTGGCCGAAGAGATGCAGTTCCGCGCCTTCGCCATTCCTTTTTTCCGCAAAACCTTCCGCTCGCTTCCCGTGGCGCTGGTTCTGGCGGCGTTCATGTGGGGCTTTCTCCACTCCGCCTACCCCAATCAGCCCTTCTTCATCCGCGGCCTGGAAGTGGGCGTGGGCGGCATCATCATCGGGGTGATGATGCTGAGGTTCGGCATCCTGGCCACCCTCATCTGGCACTACTCGGTGGACGCCCTCTACACCGCGTTTCTGCTCCTGCGCTCGCATAACGATTACCTGATGACCTCGGGCGCCATCACGGCGGGCATCATGCTGGTGCCGCTGGTGGTGGCGCTGGTGGCTTACTTGCGCAGCGGACACTTCACCGCCGAAGAACCGCTCACCAACCAGAGCGAAGGCGTCGCGCGCGCCGCTGAAGAAGCCGCCGCCGAAGCTCCCGGCGCTTTGCCGGCCTATCAGGCCCTGTCGGGACGCCGGCTGGTGATCGCCGGACTGCTGACGGCGGGCATGATCGCCCTGGCGCTGCTGCCGGTGGAGAAGTTCGGCCAAGGGCTCAAGGTGCGGGTGGGCCGCGCCCAGGCGGTCGCGGCCGCGGAGCACTACCTTGCCGCGCAGCACGCCGAGCTCTCGCAGTTTCGCCACATCGCCTGGATTCGCAACAACGTGGACGGGCTCGCCCTGCAATACCTTCTCGAGCGCCGCACCGTCGCCCAGACGGACCGCATTTACCGCTCAGCCAGCGACCCGGTGCTCTGGGAGGTGCGCTTCTTCCGGCCCTTGCACAAGGAGGAGTATCTGGTCTTCGTCGATCCAGCGAGCGGCCAGGTTTTTGCTTCTCAGCACCTGATGGACGAGGACGCCCCGGGTGCTTCCTTGTCGGCCCCGCAGGCCCAAGCCCTCGGCGAGCAGGCGCTCCAGGCGCACGGCTACAAGCTGGACGATTTCACGTTGCAGAATTCCGAGGCCAAGAAGCTGAAAGCCCGCGAGGATTACACCCTGACCTGGCAGGCCAAAGAGGGCGATGCGCGCAACGTCGGGGAGGCGAAATACCGCCTGGTGGTGAGCATCGCTGGTGACCAGGTGGTCGGATTTCTGCGCCACTTCCACCTTCCCGAAACCTGGGTGCGCCGCCAGCAGGCCACCGGCTTGACGCGCATTCTGCTGATCGTGGACCTTCTGCTGGTCCTGGGCGGCCTTGGCGCAGGGTTTCTGATTCTGCTCGTCAAACAGATTCGAAGCGGCCGGCTGCCCTGGCGGCGCTCGGCGTGGGTGGGGGCGGCCATAGGCGTGACCGTGGCGCTGGGGGAATTGGCTGCGCTGCCGGGGGTGGCGCGACAGTATCCCAGTTCCATACCCTGGCGGATGTTCTGGCTGCTGGTGGGCGCGGGCCTGGTGGTGGTTCCGATTCTGGTGGCCGCGGCTTCCTGGCTGCTGATGGCGCTCGCTACCAGTCTCTATCCTGACGCCTGGCAGTTGCTGCGCGGCGGGGCGCGGCGCCACTGGCGGCGCGACGCGGCGGTGGCCGTGGTGCTCAGCCTGGCGATGGGCGCCGGACTCAGCCGCCTGACCGAACTTCTGGCGGCGCATTTCCACGCTTACGGACTCATCAGGGCCGGCGTAGTTTCGGATACCTTCAACAGCCTCTCGCCCGCCGCCACGATATGGTTGTCGGCGCTGCGCTCCGCGGTTCTGGGCACGGCGTTTCTGGCTTTGCTAATTTACATCGTGCGCCGCGGTTTGGAGCGCCGCGCCTGGTGGCTGTGGCTGGGGGCGGTGCTGCTGGTGGCGGGACTGGGGCCGACCAGTGCGCACTCGCTGGGCGAGTACGCGGTGGGCTGGCTGATCAAATTCGCGGCTTTGGCGGCGACGATCGCCCTGGTGGCGGCGTTTTTCCGCTCCAACGTGCTCGCTTACGTGGCGGCGGGCTTCTGCTTGCCGTTGGCGGAGCCGCTCGTGAACCTGTTTTCGCAGCCGCTGGGATTTCTGCGCGGCAACGGCGTGCTGCTGGGCGTGCTGACCCTCGCCGTGCTCGTCTGGCTGTTTACGGGCAAGCGCGCGCCCGGCGAGGCGGCGGCGCCTCCCGCTGCTTTGTAGGGGCACACGGCGATACGCCACACGGATTCCAGATCGCGAATTGCAAATCGCAGATCAGCAATCATCAATCGCCGATCATCCATCGTCAATCAGTAGAGGATGATCGAGTCGTGCATGGCGCTCACGCCGCCTTTCCAGAGGGCGTAGCGCAGGTGAAACTGCTTGTTCATGGAGGCGGCGCCGATTTCGCCCTTGGGGTTGATGGCGATTACGGCCGATTCGCTTTCCCTGTTCTTGGGATCGGTCTTGACCATGTGCTGGAGCAGCTCGTTGCAGGCTTCCTGAGGCGAAGCGCCGCGCGCCATGGTGTGTACGATGGAGACGCTGGTGCAGTAATTGCTCATCAGGTCGCCGTCGCCGGTGGCGGAAGCGGCCCCGGCGTGATCGTCGGCGAAGTAGCCCAGGCCCACCAGGGGCGAGTCGGCCACGCGCCCCGGAATTTTCCACTCCAGTCCCGAGGTCGAGCACCCCGCCGCCACGTGCCCGCGCCCGTCCACCGCCACCATGCCGATGGTGTCGTGGTTGTCGGGGGTGATCCAGAACGTCTCGTGATGCGGGTTGGCCTTCCACTGCAGCCAGCGTTCCAGGCTCTTGGGGGTCAGCAGTTGCTCGGGGCGGAAGCCGTTCTCCATGGCAAAGCGCAGCGCGCCTTCGCCCGCCATGGTGGTGTGCCGGGTCTTTTCCAGCACCAGGCGCGCCACCGAGATGGGGTTCTTGATGCCGTGCAGAAAGCAGACGGCGCCGGCGCGGTGGCGCGTGCCGTCCATGATGCCCGCGTCGAGCGAAACCACGCCGTCGGCGCCGGGCAGTCCGCCGTAACCGACGCTCATCACGTTGGGATCGCTTTCCGGAACGTTGATGCCTTTTTCGATCGCGTCCAGCAAGCTGCCACCCGCCTGGAAAACTTCCGCCGCCTTCTCGTTGGCGGGTTTGCCGTGCGGCCAGGTGGAAAGGAAAATCGGCCCGCTGCCGGATTCCGCCGCTGCCGCCGCTTCCGGAGCCGCCGCCAGCGCCGCCGCCGCGGCCACCGACTTCATGAACTCCCTGCGATTCACTTCGTCCAGGAGTCCTCCTCTTGGAAATGATGACGAATCGTTTTTCCTCGTGGCGCTCGCCTTCAGGCGAACACTGTCCCTGCTGCCCTGAAGGGCGGCGCCACGGAGCCCCCCTTAAGCACCGATCACTTCACTTCCCCCACCCGCCCCCCCCGGGAGTTTCGATCTTGAGCACGCTCCCCGCCGGCGCTTCGAACGTGGTCTTGGAAGGCAGCGCGACCGTGCGCTTGCCGGCGAGCAGTTGGTTCCTTCCCGGCCGTCCTGAGCGTCCGCCTTGCAGGCCGTAAGGGCCGAAGCGCCGGCGGTCGGAAAGGATACTGCCGCGCACCGGGGTGAGAAACTCGATTTCGCGCACGATGCCGTCGCCGCCGTGGAAGCGTCCCGCGCCGCCCGAGCCCCGCCGCAGCGAGTAGCGCCGCACGCGCACCGGATAGGCGGACTCGAGTGCTTCGGTCGGAGTGTTGAGCGAGTTGGTCATGTGGGTGTGCACGCCGCTGATCCCGTCGGAGTCCGGCCGCGCGCCCATGCCGCCGGCGATGGTTTCGTAGTAAGCGAAGGGCTCGCCCGTGCGCGCGTCCACTCCGCCGAAAGAGAGATTGTTCATGGTGCCCGAGCTGGCGGCCGGGATGCGGCGCGGTAGGGCGCGAGCGAGCGCGCGGAGCAGCACGTCCACGATGCGCTGCGAGGTTTCGACGTTGCCGCCCGCCACCGCCGCCGGCGCCACCGCGTCCACGACGCTCGGCCGCGGCGTGCGCAGCTCGATGGGTTCGAGCAGGCCCGCGCAGGCGGGCACCTCTTCGCCCAGGAGGCAGCGGAAAACGTAGAAGACCGCCGAGCGCGTGATGGCGCGCACGGCGTTGACGCTGCCGCGGCAGACGGGTGCCGAGCCGGCAAAGTCCACCGTCGCATGCCGCCCGCGCACCCGCACCGCGACGCGCAGCCGCACGGGCGCCGCGCCGAAGCCGTCGTCGTCGAGCCAATCCTCGGCCGTGTAAACGCCGTCGGGAATGCGCTCGAGCGCCCGGCGCATCAGCTGCGCCGAGTAGCGCTGCAAGGCTTCGAGATTGAACTCGGTCCTGGCGCGGCCGTACTTGCGCTCCAGCTCGCGCAGCCGGCGCTCGCCCAGCCGGCAGGCGGCCACCTGTGCCGTCAGGTCACCTTCGCGCTCGCGCGGCGTGCGCACGTTGGCGAGCACCAGCTCGAGCGCGCCGCGCTGAATCTTCCCGCCGCGCGCCAGCGCCACGGGAGGAATGCGCAGGTCTTCCTGATAAATCTCCTCGCTCAGTCCCATGGAGGCGGGCTGCGCCCCGCCGATATCGGAATGGTGCGCGCGGTTGGCGACGTAAAAGAGCGGCCTGCTGTAGCGCCGACTTGTTCCCGGCGACTTGCGGCCCGCGACAAACACCGGCGCCACCAGGGTGATGTCGGGCAGGTGCGTGCCGCCGGCGTAAGGGTCGTTGAGCATCGCGATGTCGCCGGGCCCGAACTCGAGCGCCGCGATGGCGGCCTCGACCGACATGGGCATGGAACCCAGGTGCACGGGCATGTGGTCGCCCATGGCCACCACGCGCCCTTTCCCGTCGAAGACCGCGCAGGAATAGTCGCGCCGCTCCTTGATGTTGGGCGAGAAGGCGGAGCGGCGCAGCGCGGCGCCCAACTCTTCCGCTACCGAGTGGAAGAGGTTCTTGAAAATCTCGAGTTCCGCGGCGTCAACGCGCATGGGGAAGCAATCTCAGGTTCAGGAATTTGTCCACTTCGCAAACAAAATCCGGCGGCACGACGGTGGTGGAGCTGTACTCGATGACCAGCGCCGGGCCGGCCAGGCGCATGCCGGCCGCCAATCGTTCGCGCGCGTAAAGGGGCGCGGGCCGCGGGCGCCCTTCGAACCAAACGGGCTTGGTCGCGAGCAACGCCGCGCGCGCCGTTTTCTTGGTGGAAGTTCGGCTTTGCGCCGGCGGCTGGGGCGAAGGTGCGCTCAGCCGCACGCGCAGGCTGACGATTTCGAGCGGACGCGCTTCGTGCGCGTACCCGTAAGCGCGCTCGTGCGCCGTGTGGAAGCGCGCGGCGAAATCTCCGCTCCAGGGCACGGTTAGTTCGTAGGCCTGTCCGGCGTAGCGGACGTCCACCTGATGCTGGACGCGGGCGCGGCCGCGGAACTGATGCTCGCGCCGCAGCGTACGCCGCGCTTCCGCTTCGAGCCGCGCGAGGCGCGTCTCCACCTGGCGGCAAAAATCCCGGGCTGCGCGGCTGCCCCGCCGCGCCGCCGCGGCGGGCACGCTAAACAGCACCGATTGCGAAGCGTCTTTCACCACGTCGGAGAGCAGGATACCCAGCGCCGAAAAGGCGCCGGGGTTTTGCGGGACCACCACGCCCTTCAGCCCCAGGGCGCGCGCCAGGTCGGCGGCGTGCAGCCCGCCTGCTCCGCCGAAGCAAATCAGCGTAAAGTCGCGCGGGTCGTAGCCGCGCTCGACGGAAAACACCCGCAGGGCGCGCTCCATGACGGCATTGGAAACGGCCAGCATGCCGCGCGCGAGGTCCGCCGCCGTTTTGAACCCGGCGGCGCGGCCCTGGCGGCGCTGAAATTCCGCGAAGCAACGCTCGGTCGCGCTCCGGTCGAGAGCGAAGCCGCCGCCCAGAAAATGTTCGGCGTCGAGGCGCCCGAGCAG
>JBJKQV010000161.1:0-13331 GCA_046704985.1 Terriglobia bacterium | reverse complement strand
GCCCCGCCCGGCAACGGCGGCACCACCGCCCCACCGGCGTCAGCACATGCCGCCTCGGCCGCTGCTCCTGCCGCGGCTGCGCCCCCTTCCGCCGACGCGCGGCTGGAAGCCATCAAGTCGCTGGTCTTCAGCCAATCGAAATTTCTGGCCGGTTGCCTGGAGCCGGCGCTGGGCTGGCGCTTCGAAAACGGCGAGGTGCGCTTCCTTTACGCGCGCGCCGATTCCTGGGCCGCCGACGCGCTGACGGGCGGCGAGCAGAAAGAAAAACTGCGCGCCGCGTGCTCCCAGGTGCTCGGCCAGCCGGTAAAGATTTATGTTACACTTCAGGATCGTGAAGAGCGCAGCGCCGCTCCGGCGCCCCCCAACGCCCGGGCGCGGGCCGAAGGCGACGCTGCCGTGAAAGGCATTGTCCAACGTTTCGATTGCACCTGGGCCGACGTCGAAGACCTCAGCCGGGAGTGAACGATGAAGAACATGCAGCAGATGCAGCAGATTCTGAAGCAGGTCCAGCAGATGCAGGAGCAGCTTCAGCAGCAGCTGGATACGCTGATCGTGGAAGCTTCGGCGGGCGGGGGCATGGTGAGCGTCAAGATGAACGGCCAGAAACACCTGGTCGCGGTCACCATCGAGAAGGAAGTGTTTGCCTCCGGCGACATCGAGATGCTCCAGGATTTGTTTCTGGCGGCGGCCAACGAGGCGGCGCGCAAGGTGGACGAACAGCTCGCCAGCCGCGTGGGCAACATGGCCGGCGGGCTGAATCTCCCGGGCCTGACGTAAGTAGCGAAACTGGCAAATTGGAACTGGAGAGTGCGTAGCGGCAAGGCATTTTCCAATTTCTATTTTCCGTTTTCTAATTTCCGGTTTCCATTTTCCCTTTTCCAAGTACATGACTGATTTTGCCGAACCCCTGGCGCGACTGATTGACGAGCTGAAGCGCCTGCCCGGCATCGGGCAGAAGTCGGCGCAGCGCGTCGCTTTCCACTTGCAGCGCGCCCCGCGCGAGGACGTGGAGCGCCTGGCGACGGCTCTGATGGAAGTGAAGGATAAGATCCGTTTCTGCAGCCTCTGCAACAACCTCACCGAATCGGATCCCTGCCAGTACTGTTCGGACCCCACGCGCGCCCAGGATACCCTGTGCGTGGTCGAGACCCCCTACAACGTGATCGCCATCGAGAAGACGCGCGAGTACCACGGCCTCTACCACGTCCTGCACGGCGTCCTGTCGCCTTTGCACGGCATCGGCCCCGAGCAACTGCACATCAAGAGCCTGCTCGAGCGGCTGAAGGGCGGCACGGTGCGGGAGCTGATCGTGGCCACCAACCCCAACGTGGAAGGCGAAGCCACCGCTCTTTACCTCTCCAAACTCATCAAGCCCCTGGGCGTCAAGGTCACCCGCATCGCCATGGGCGTGCCGGTGGGCTCGGAGCTGGAGTTCGCCGACGAAGTGACCATGCTCAAGGCCATGGAAGGCCGGCGCGAGCTCTAATCCTTTCCCCCCGTTAAAATCTCCGCGAACCTTCGGCCTTGCTCCTGCATCTTCTCAAAGAGGAGCCGTCAGGTCCGCCGCTCCGAGGGCGATTCAAATTTACTCACCAGGAGGCGTCATGCCGATTGCGCAGGCCCTTTTACCCGAGTTCGACCGCGAGATGGAAGGAGTAAGGAAATCCCTGGAGCGTGCGCCGGCGGAAAAATACGACTGGCGGCCTCACCCCAAGTCCGGAACCATGGGCTGGCTGGTGTCGCACCTGGCCACCTTGCCCACCCTGGCGGTGCGCGCCCTGGAAAGCGAGTCGTACGAAATTGCCCCCGACGGCAAGCCCCCCGCCGGCCCGCCCAAGCTGAAAACCCGCGAGGAGGCCCTGGAGCTTTTCGACAAGAACCGCGACGCGGCGCGCGCCGCCATCGCCGCCGCCGGCGACGAACAGTTGATGGTGCCTTGGACGCTCTCTTACATGGGCAAAACCATCTTCACCTTGCCGCGCGCCGCGGTCCTGCGGGTGGTGTTCATGAACCACACCATCCATCACCGCGCGCAACTGGGCGTCTATCTGCGCCTCAACGACCTCCCCGTCCCGGCGCTCTACGGGCCCTCGGGAGACGAGCCGATTCAGTAGCCGCCGGGGCCGCCGGCAAAGCGTCTGGCGGCCCTTCCGCGCCTCCGTTATAATCGTAATTTGCGCGCATCCGCGCCTGGTTGACCGGATCGGTGCGCGGCAGCAAGCACCGCTGCCCGGTGCCGGAAAAATCCCCCATGCTCCAACGTCTCCAGCGACTTCGCCCGTACCTGGGCCGCTACCGGCGGCGCTACGTGGTGGGCTTCGCCGCCCTGGTCATCACCCAGGTGGTGGGCGTCATCGTGCCGCTGATCATCAAGGCGGCCATCGACGCAATCGCCCACGGCACCACGCGCACCCGCCTGCTCGACCTGGCGGGGCTGCTGCTGGCCGTGGCGCTGGTGAAGGCGATCTTCCAGTTCTGGATGCGCTGGATCCTGATCGGCATCTCGCGCGACGTCGAATACGACCTGCGCAACGACCTCTTCCGCCACCTCACGCGCCTTTCGCCGCGCTACTACACCGAGCACCGCACCGGCGACCTGATGTCGAAGATGACCAACGACCTCAACGCGGTGCGCAACCTGGTGGGCCCCGGCATCATGTACTCGGCCAACACCGTGGTGATCGGCATCGCCACCGTCACCCTGATGCTCCACCTCGACTGGCGGTTGACGCTCATCGCGCTCATCCCCCTGCCGCTCGCCTCCATCGCCGTGAAGTTTTTCGGCAAGCGCATTCACGACCGCTTCGAGCGCATTCAGGCGATGTATTCGGTGCTCACCGAGCGCGTGCGCGAAAGCCTGGCCGGGGTGCGCGTGGTGCGCGCCTTCTGCCAGGAAGAGGCCGAGAGCCGCGGCTTTGACGGCATGAACCGCCAGTTCGTGGAGATGAACAAGCGCCTGATCTGGATCACCAGCTTCCTGTGGCCGGCGCTGGGATTCCTGTTCGCCGTCTCCTTCATGCTCATCATGGTGGTGGGCGGCCACCACGTGCTCGAGGGCGACATCTCTGTCGGAACCTTCGCCGCCTTCAACCTCTACCTCATGTACCTCATCTGGCCCATCATCGCCCTGGGCTGGGTCACTAACCTGGTGCAGCGCGGCCTGGCGTCGCTGGGGCGGCTGTGGACCATCTTCGAGGCACAGCCGGACATCGACGACCGCCACGTCCCCGCGCAGCCGCTCCGCGCGCTGCGCGGCGAAATCGAGTTTCGTGACCTGACCTTCGCTTACAACGGCACCCCGGTGCTCAGGAACCTCAACCTGCACATCCAGGCCGGCGAGACGGTGGCGCTGGTAGGCGCGACGGGCGCCGGCAAAACCACCCTCGCCAACCTGGTGCCGCGCCTTTACGAGGCGCCGGAAGGCAGCGTGCTGCTCGACGGCGTGCCCATCCGGCAGATCCCCCTCGACACCTTGCGCCGCCACGTGGGCTTCGTTCCCCAGGAGACGTTTCTGTTCAGCAACTCGGTCGCCGACAACATTCGCTTCGGGCACACCTCCGCCGCGGACGCGGAGGTCGAGCGCGCGGCGGAGATTTCCAACATCCTGCCCGACATCCAGGCGTTTCCCAAGCACTTCCAGACCATGGTCGGCGAGCGCGGGCTGACGCTCTCGGGCGGGCAGAAGCAGCGTACCGCCATCTCGCGCGCCGTCATCCGCGACCCGCGCATCCTCATCCTCGACGACGCGCTTTCGAGCGTGGACACCTACACGGAGGAGAAGATCCTCCGCCACCTCACCGAGGTGATGGCCGGGCGCACCACGCTGCTTATCTCGCACCGCGTCTCCACCATCCGCAACGCCGACCGCATCGTGGTTCTCCACGACGGCGAAATCGTCGAGCGCGGCACGCACGTGGAATTGATGCCCCTCACCGGCTACTACGCGGAGCTGTATAACAAGGCGTTGAGTGAGGAGGAGTTGGTGATGGTGGTTTGACGGAAACCAGAAGTCAGAAGTTAGAAGTCAGAAGCCAGAAGTCGGAGGTCAGAAGAAAGAAGGCCGGCGGTATTTTCTTGCTGTTCACTGTTCACTGTTAACTGCTTTCATATGGCTGACGGTTACCACGAAGAAGAAATTCTCGGCAAAGCTTACGACGCGCGGCTGATGCGGCGCCTGCTCAGGTACCTGCTGCCCTACCGCAAGGCGGTGGGGTTCGCGCTGGTGGCGACGTTTCTCTACGGCCTGCTGCAGGCCATTCCGCCCTACCTGCTGAAGGTGGAAGTGGACCGCTACCTCGACCCGTCGGGGGCGCACCCGGTGCCCGCTTTCCTGGCGCGCCTGCTGAGCGCCAACCCCTACGCGGGCGTCCTGGAACTGGCGCTGCTCTTTTTCCTGCCCGCGGTGATGCTCTCCTTCCTGCTGCAGTTCGCGCAGACATTCGTGATGCAGATGATCGGGCAAAAGGTGATGTACGACCTGCGAAAGCAGATCTTCACCCACCTGCAGCGCCTGCCCCTGAGCTTCTACGACCGCAACCCCGTCGGGCGCATGGTCACCCGCGTCACCACCGACGTTGACGTGCTCAATGACCTGTTCGCCTCCGGCGTGGTCGCCATCTTCGGCGACGTCTTCACCCTGCTCAGCATCCTGGTGGTGATGCTGAAGATCAACTGGGAGCTGGCGCTGCTCACCTTCACCGTACTGCCCCTCATCGTCGCGGTCACCTTTGCGTTCCGCAAGGCCGTGCGCGACTCTTACCGGCGGATTCGCGTCGCCATCGCGCGCATCAACGCCTACCTGCCGGAGCACCTGACGGGCATGACGGTGCTGCAGCTCTTCAACCGCGAGGAAGCGAGCTGCGAGGAATTCGACGGCATCAACCACGCGCACATGAAGGCCTACAAGGACTCGATCATGGCCTACGGGCTTTTCTACCCGGCCGTCGAGCTGATGGGCGTGCTGGCCATCGTCATCATCCTATACAAGGGCGGGATGATGAGCCTGGCGGGCCTGATGACCGTGGGCACCGCCATCGCTTTCATCCAGTATTCGCAGCGCTTTTTCCGGCCCATTCAGGACCTGAGCGACAAGTACAACATTTTGCAGTCGGCCATGGCGAGCTCGGAGCGCGTCTTCAAGCTGCTCGACGCCCCGGCCACCATCGCCGACCCGCCGCGCCCCGCGCTGGTTGAGAATCCCCGCGGCAGCGTCGAGTACCGCGACGTGGGCTTCGCCTACGACGGCGAGCACAAGGTGGTGGAGAAAATTTCCTTCCGCATCGAGCCGGGCGAGAAAGTGGCGCTGGTCGGGCACACGGGCGCCGGCAAGACCACCCTCACCAGCCTGCTGCTGCGTTTCTACGAGGTGCAGGACGGAAGCATCCTGCTGGACGGCGTGGACCTGCGCGACCTGCGCCTGCGCGACCTGCGCCGCAACTTCGGCCTGGTGCTTCAGGACCCCTTCCTGTTTTCGGGCACCATCGGCAGCAACATCCGCCTGGGCGACGAGAGCGTCAGCGACGAGCGCGTGCGCGAGGCCGCGCGCACCGTCAACCTGCTGGACTTCATCGAGGGCCTACCCGAGGGCTTCGATCACGAGGTGAAGGAGCGCGGCGCGACGCTTTCGGTGGGACAGAAGCAGCTGATCTCCTTTGCCCGTGCCCTTGCGCACGACCCGCGCACGCTGATCCTGGACGAGGCCACTTCCAGCGTCGATCCCGAGACCGAGCACATGATCCGCGAAGGCCTGCGCCGGCTGCTGGAAGGGCGCACGGCGCTGATCGTCGCCCACCGCCTCTCCACCATCCAGAACGCGTCCAAGATCGTGGTTCTGCATCACGGGCGCATTCGCGAGGTGGGCACGCACCGCGAACTGCTCGAGAAGCGCGGCTTCTATTACAAGCTCTATCAGCTCCAATACAAAGACCAGGAAGCTCTGGCCCCGGGCGGCCCGAGCCTGGCCCCCGCGCCGCCGGAGGCCGAAGCGCCTCCCGGCCGCGCGCCGGAAGTCTGAGCCATGCCCAACCTCAGCCTGCTGATGGTCGCCGGGGAACGTTCCGGGGACGTGTACGCGGGGGAGCTGGCGCGCGCCCTGCGCGCCCACCGGCCGGACCTGGAAATCTTCGGCTGCGGCGGCGAAGCCCTGCGCCAGAGCGGCGCCGACACGGTGGTGGACGCCGAAGAAGTGGCACTGATGGGCATCACGGAAGTGGTGGGCGGGCTGCCGCGCGCCTACCGCGCCTTCCAGCGGCTGATGGCGGAAGTGGACCGGCGGCGCCCGCGCCTGGCAGTGCTGATCGATTCTCCCAGCCTCAACCTGCGCATCGCCCGGCGCCTAAAGCGGCGGGGGATTCCGGTGGTCTACTTCGTCAGCCCGCAGATCTGGGCGAGGAAGAAATGGCGCCTGCGCCACATCCGCGAGCGCCTCAGCCGCAAGCTCTGCCTGTTCGATTTTGAGGTGGATATATACCCCCGCGCCGGCGTGCCGGTCACCCACGTCGGCCACCCGCTGGTGGACTTGGTGCGGCCGCGCATGGAGCGGGCGGAATTCTGCGCCTTCGCCGGCCTCGATCCGAACCTGCCGACCGTGGCAATGCTGCCCGACAGCCGCGAAAAAGAGATTACCCTGAACCTGCCGACGCTCGTCGAGACGGCGGGGCGGCTCGCCAGGGAGCGGAAGATCCAATTCGTGCTGGCGCTCGCTCCCTCGCTCGACGCCGAGCGGATAGAGAAGGAGCACCTGGGCGGAGCGCCGGCGTCGCTGCGCGTGGTGAGCGGCGTCACCCACGACGCGCTCCACAACGCTGACCTGGCCCTGGTGGCGAGCGGCACCGCCACCCTGGAAGCGGCGCTGCTCGAGCGGCCGATGGTGGTGGTTTACCGCGTCTCCCCGCTCACTTGGCTGGTAGGGAGATTTCTCGTGGACGTGCCCTTTTACTGCATCGTCAACCTGCTGGCGGGCCGGCAGGTGGTTCCCGAGCTTATCCAGGACGCCTTCAGCGCCCCGCGCTTGGCCGCCGAGGCCGCGCGCCTACTCGACGATCCGCCAGCGCGCGCGCAAATGTTGGAAGGGCTGCGCGAGGTCAAGGCGCGCCTGGGGCCCGGCGGGGCCATGGAGCGCGCCGCCCAGGCCGTCCTGGCAGCCCTCGGCGAGGCGGGGCATCCCTGAACCCCCGGGATCGGGATTTTGATGCCGGGGGTGATGCAACGGGAAACCTCGTGAGATAATCCAAGGAGGTAGTAGGGCTCCAGTCAGGAACCGAGCAGGGCCGACGGGTCATCCCGCGACAACCGGTGGGTTGCCGGACGAAAGGTGGGTTAGCGCTTGAAGATCAACGGTAAAAGGTGGACTGCGGTGGGAGCCGCGATCGCCGTCCTCACGTGTGCGGCCTGGGCGGGGGCCCAGACGTCCTCGCCCCAGTTCGAGGTCACCCATTACGTCATCAACGCGCAGCTCTACCCCTCCACCCACATCCTGTCCGCGCAGGTGCAGGTGGATTTCGTCCCCCAGGAGGAAGTCAGCTACCTGGCTTTCGATCTGCACAGCGCCCTGCACGTGCAGAAGGTGCTGGACGCGAACAGCCAGGAATTGCAGTTCAAGCAGCAGGGCCCGCGCCTGGAGGTGGACTTCACCACGCCGCCCCCCGCCGGCCAGCCCTCTTCCATCACCGTCAGCTACAAGGGGGAACTCGACTCGGCGGAAGGCAGCCCGATTGAAGGCCTGCAGCTCGCGTACGTGGGCACGGGGGGCTCCTACCTTCTTTATACCGGCCGCTGGTTTCCCGTGCACGGATACGGTTACAACCGCTTCTCGGCGACACTGCACATCACCGTGCCGCCCGGGGAGCTAGTGGTCGCATCCGGCCAGGCCGCGCCTCCGGCCACCGAGGCCGGCAGCGTCACCTACTCGTTTGACTTTACGCAGAAATCTTTTCCCGGGAACGTTTACGCCGGCCCCTACGAGGCTCTTCCCGCCGCCGGCGAGGGCGCAAACATTACTCTCTACCTTCTCAAGGGCGACAAGGATTACGCCCCGAGCTACTCCGCGGCGGTAGGCAAGGTGCTTTCCTTCTTCTCCGACAAGTTCGGTCCCCTGCCCTATTCCCACCTCGACCTGGTGGAGATCCCCGACGGCACGCTGGGCGGCGACGCCTCTCCGGGCGTAGTGGCCATCGCCCGGCGGGGCTTTACCAAGCCCGTCAATTACCAGTTGCTGGCCCACGAAATGTCCCGCCAATGGTGGCACTGCCTGACCAGCCCCGCCACGCCCAACGACGCATTCCTCGACGAGGGCCTGGCCACCTATTCCGCCGCCATGGTCCTGCAGGAAGTGAGCGGCGAAGCCGCCTTCGAAGAGCGCATGCACCACATCGCCGTCGAAGCCCTCACCCACGAAGAAGCCTCGCCCATCAGCCAGTCGAGCCGCTTGCAGGAATTCACCCCTGAGTACCAGTCCATCGTCTTCGACAAAGGCGCCATGGTCTTTCACATGCTCCGCTACGTGATCGGCGACGACGCCTTCTTCAAGGCCCTGCAGGACGAGACCCGCCAGTACGCCTGGAAGCCCGTCTCCACGCACGATTTCCAGCAGCTCGCCGAGCAGGCCAGCAAGCAGGAGCTGACCTACTTCTTCGCCCTGTGGGTGGATTCGACCGGCGTGCCGCAGTTCAAGCGCTCCTGGGCCATCTACCGCACCGACAAAGGATTTGAAGTGGTGGGCAAGATCTCTCAGGACCTGGATATCTTCCGCATGCCCGTCGAGGTGCGCGTCTACACGGAAGCCAAGAAGCCCATCAGCGACCGGGTGGAAATGGTGGGCACCACCGCCAACTTCGTCATCGACACCCGCATCGAGCCCAAGCGCGTGGTCGTGGACCCCGCCAGCCGACTGCTCAAGTACGATGAGAACACCAAGATCGACGTCGAAATGGCGCGCGGCGACCAGCTCGTCCAGCAGCAGGCCTACCTGGAAGCCATCGCCCAGTACCAGAAAGTGCTGAAGCTCAACAAGAATTACTCCCTCGCCCACTACCGCATCGGCGAGAATCTCTTCCGCCTGCACAACTACAGCGCCGCCGCCGAGGAGATGCGCCAGGCCCTGGACGGCGACCTCAATCCCAAGTGGGTGGAAGTCTGGGCCCACCTCACCCTGGGCAAGATCTTCGACGCCACAGGCCAACGCGACCGTGCCCTGCACGAGTACCAGCTCGCGCTGCAGACCAACGATAATACCCAGGGCGCCCTCGACGAGGCCAACAAATACATCCAGAAACCTTACACCGCCAAGAGCCGCGCCATCGGTTAGCCGCTCGCGGCTGCGGGCGGGCTTTCATAAGCCTTTTGAAATCTCAGCCCCCCCCCGCGCCGGTGCGGGAAGGCCGCCGCACCGATCGGAGGCAGTAAGCCGTGCCTCCTATGATCCCTGGGATCCGACGGTCTGCTGAGACCTGAATTGGTCCACCAGCCAAGCCCGGGCAAACTCCCAATCGCGTTTCAGAGTGGTCAGAGAAATCTGAAGGACTTCAGCGGCCTCCGCCTCCGTAAGGCCACCGAAAAATCGCAGTTCGACCACCCGTGCTGCGCGTTGGTCGAACTCCTCAAGGCGGTGCAGCGCGTGGTCGAGCTGGAGCAATTCCTCCGACCGCGGTGCGGCAACGCCATTCACCTCAGCCATCAACAATCCCGGCTCCCTCCCGCCACGCTTCTCGGCGAGGCGGGCTCGGGCATGATCGATGAGTATTCTACGCATCTGCCGCGCTGCCACCGCGAAGAAGTGTGCTCGGTTCTGCCATTCAACCGGCTGGCCCGCGAAGAACTTCAGGTATAACTCGTTGACCAAGGCCGTCGGCTGGAGAGTGTGGTCGGGCCGCTCATGCCGAAGGTGCCAAGCCGCGAGGCGGCGAAGTTCCTGATATGCGGCCTCAAAAAGTCTCCCCGCGGCCTCCTGGTTGCCGTTTCTCCATTCCACCAGCCAAAATGTCAGGGTTCCTGGGTCTGGCAACATGCTGCCGGAGAGTATACACTTCACCTCAATGAGCGTGGGCTCTTTCCACCCTGCTTTGCGCTATTTGAGGTGGAGGAACCAAACCATGAGCCCGGAGCGCTTCCGACAGATTCGCAACCTCTTTGACGCCGCGCTGGACCGCGACGGAGCAGCGCGCTCGGCTTTTCTTGCCGAAGCTTGCCGGGGCGACGAGCCTTTGCGCGCGGAGGTTGAGCGGCTGCTGAGTGCGCAGCAGCAAGAGGCGCCGCTGCTCGACCAGCCGACGGTGCGCCCCGAACTGCTCACCGGCGAGCCCGGGCGGATGGAAGGTCGGCGGATTGACCACTTCGAAATCCTGCGCGAGTTGGGTCGGGGTGGCATGGGATCGGTGTACTTGGCGGCGCGAACCGATGACGTCTATCGAAAACCGGTTGCGCTCAAGGTAGTTCGTCCGGAGTCGGGCAGCGCCGAGGCCCTGGAACGCTTCCGCCGCGAGCGCGAAATCCTCGCCTCACTCGACCATCCCAACATCGCCCGCCTGCTCGACGGCGGTACAACCCCGGAAGGATTGCCCTATTTCGTCATGGACTATGTTGAGGGCCAATCGATTGACCTTTACTGCGACGAGCATCAAATGAGCGTTACGCAGCGCCTCACACTTTTTCGGCCGGTATGTGATGCCGTGGAATACGCGCACCGGAGAGGCGTGGTTCACCGCGACCTGAAGCCCGGAAACATTCTGGTGAGCGCCGACGGTGTGCCGAAGCTGCTGGACTTCGGAATCGCCAAGCTGCTGCGCGACGAAGGCGGGGAAGCGGGCGAGACCGCGGTCTTTGTCACCCGCACCGGGATGTGCCTGATGACACCCGAGTACGCGAGCCCCGAACAGGTTCGCGGTGAGAAAGTCGGCACGGCCAGCGACCTCTATTCGCTGGGCGTCATCCTCTATGAGCTGCTGACCGGCCACCGGCCCTACCCCATGAGAAGCCGCCTGATTCATGAGGTGGTGCGGGTAATCTGCGAGGAAGAGCCGATACGGCCCTCAACCGCCGTTACCGGATCCGAGCAGCGCCTGGCCCCCGGCCAAGAGAAGCCGGTAATGGTGACGCCACAAACCGTCAGCCGCTCGCGTGCCGATACTCCGGCGGGACTGCGGCGCCAGTTGGCGGGTGACGCCGACGAGATTCTCCTCAAGGCGCTGCGCAAAGATCCCGCGCAGCGCTACGCCTCCGCGGCGGCGTTCGACGAAGACGTTCGACGGCACCTGGACGGACTGCCCGTGCTGGCGCAGGGGGAGAGTATCCGCTACCGCACCGGGAAGTTTGTGCGACGTCACAGCGGTTGGTCTATCGGTCTCGCCGCTCTCGTGGCGGGGCTCGCCACGGGGACCGTGAGGGTCAGTTCGACAGCGGTCATCGTCGCCGTGGCGTTCATTGCCACCGTCGCCCTGGCTTACCTGGTGCTGCGCAAGGAGGCCGGCGAGGGGGTCGCGAAACATATCTTTCAAGTGTGGCCAGCCGTGCTGGCCTGCCTCGCCGCCGTCGCCTTCATTGTCCATGGGCTGACCACCTCTTTCCGCATCGAGCGCGGTTTGCTGTTGGCGATGATTTGGGTTCCCGCCGCCGCGTGCGTGGCGGCGGGGGGCGCGGCGGCGGATTGGGTGCGCTGGTATCGCAGGGAACGGGTCGGAGGGCCGCTGCTGGCCGACCTCAGCACTCAGCACCGATGGCCGGCTTATATTTGGCTTGTCGTCATGGGACTGATTCTGGCCTTCCCCGCGGTCGCCGCTCTCCTTCGGCGCAACTCTGCCCCCTGGCTTGCCGTCGAGGTGATTGACGGCGCGCTGGCGGTGATCGTCGTCTTTGTTTTTGTAATATACGGGAAAGTGGAAATCCGCAGCCGCGGCATCTTCTGCGGAGAGGAATTCCTTCGCTGGCACCGCGTCGAGGGCTATTCTTGGGAGCAGCCTGGCGGCCAGTTCGTGATTCTCAAACTGCGAGCGAGGCCGCCTTTCTTCTCGGTTCCGGTGCGAACTCGCAACATCATCGTGCAGGCCGGCCGCCGTGCGGCCGTGGATGCGGCTCTGAGGAATCAACTCTCCGAGTGGCCGGGCGGCGCCGACCGGCGCCCCAAGACCGCAGCCGGTCCATCTTGAGTTCTGTGCGGGGAAGTGGAGAGTGGTTTTCCCGTGCCAAAGTGCGCGGCGCAAAATGGCCCCTGGGACCCTTCTCGTCAACTCCTGGGATTTTTCTCCCGGGCGTTCACAACCGACCCGTGGACTCCATCGTCCACAGCCTGCCTGCGAAATGGCGTAACTCCTGAAACCCTGAAGAGCAGCCACCCTCACTCCCCGCTCAACGTCCAAGGCAACCGTCTGCGGGTCGAACTGGCGGCGGCAACCACCTGCGTTCGCCGGGCGCCCTCGACTAGACGCCGGGAAGAGGACGTGCTTCATGAACTTTTTGAAACTTCAATCCCGCCAGCACGGATGCGGGAAGGCCGCGGTGCTGGATGAGGACTTTGAAGACTTGGCCCATGCCGGCGGGCGAAATCAGCCGCTTGAGCTTGAGGCGTGCGTCGAGCCGCTCGAGCTCGCTCTGGCTGGGGTCGTAGAGGTCGGCGAAACTGTTCCCTTCCCCCAGCGCCATCAGGAAGCGTTCCTGGGTGGTGAAGCCGGCGGTTTCCAGGCCCGCCGCCTTGCCCGCGTCCATCAGGGCGCTAAAGTTGACGTGCGCGGTCAGGTCCTGCTCGCCCGGGGCGAGAAAGAAATCTTCGCTGGTCAGGTGCCGGCGGTAAGCGAGCAGGGTTCCGCGCGGGCGGTCGGGCGTGTAGAGACGCTCGGCCAGGTCGCCGTAATCAATGGTGAGAACGAATCCGCGCTGGAGTTTTTCGCCCAGCTCGCGCATCAGGCGCGGGGCGTGGAGATTCACCTCCACGCGGCAGCCTTCTTCCAGCTCCGGGGCGTAGCGCGCCACGGCGGCGGCCAGCTCCGGGTCGTGGAAGGGCCCCGTCTTCTCGCGCAATTCCCCCTCCACCGCCTGGACGTAAATTTCCCGCAGGCGCCCGCCCTGGCGCGTGACCACCGCTACCGGCAAGGCGTCCACAAGCTCGTTGGAGAAAAAGCCGCCGCTGAGCGGCTCGATTTCGCTGAGCGAGGCGGCCAGCCGCGCGTGCGCTCCCCCGCCCGCCTGCGCGAGGCGCGCGGCCAAACGTTCGCGCACCGCTTTTCCCGGCTCGACCAGCGTGTAAAAGAGCGCCGCCAGAAAATCCGGCCGCGCGCGCTCCACCCATTCCAGAAACTCCGCCGCGAAAAAACCCCTCCCGCCGCCCAGTTCCACCCAGTCGAAGC
>JBJKQV010000160.1:0-16994 GCA_046704985.1 Terriglobia bacterium | reverse complement strand
GGTGGAATACCCACGCCACCATGAACGTGGAGATGGACCCCACGCGCATGGGCTTTGGGCGCGGCCTGGAAGCCGCCGGCCAAGACCCGCGCGTCGTCACCCTGCACGCCGACATCTCCGGCTCCATCCGCATCACCGATTTCGAGGCCAAACACCCGGAGCGCAAGGACCGCGTCTTCAGCGTGGGCATCGCCGAGCAGAACATGATGGGCGTGGCGGCGGGGCTGGCCAAGGAAGGGCTGATTCCCGTCACCGGCACCTACGGCGTGTTCGCTTCCGGGCGCTGCTGGGACCAGCTGCGCACCACCGTCTGCTACTCGAACCTCAACGTCAAGATCGCCGGCGCGCACGGAGGTATCTCGGTCGGTCCGGACGGCGCCACCCACCAGGCGCTGGAAGAAATCTCCATCATGGGCATCCTGCCCAACATGCACGTGGCCGTGCCCTGTGATTCGGTGGAGGCCGACAAGGCCACGCGCCACTGCCTGCTCGAGCTCGACGGGCCCGCTTACATGCGCTTTGCGCGCGAGGCCACCCCGGTCGTCACCACCGCCGATACGCCTTACCGGTTCGGCCTCGCCAACGTCATCCGCTACCGCGGCGACCGGCCGCAGTTCCGCGACGCTTTTCAGACTTTCCTTGCCGGCGAGTACCGCGACGAGAACGAGGACCTTTCGATCATCGCTTGCGGCCCCATGGTGGCCGAGGCCATGCGCGCCGCCTGGCTGCTCAAAGAGGAATACCACCTGGAGACGCGGGTGGTGAACGTGCACACCGTCAAGCCGCTCGACGTCGCGGCGCTGGTGGCCGCCGCCGACCAGACCCAGGCCGTCGTCACCGCCGAGGAACACCAGGTGGGCGGCTTCGGCAACATCGTCGCCGGCGCCATCCTCCGCCACCGGAAAAATTTCCAGGCGCCCCTGCTGCTCGACATGGTGGGCGTCCAGGACCGCTTCGGCATCTCCGGCAACCCCTGGGAGCTGATGCAGTGGTTCGGCTTGTGCGCGGAAAACCTGGCGGAGCGCGCCCTCGCCCTCCTCAAGCGCCGCCAGCCCAACTCCTCCAGCGTCGGCGCCGCCTAGCGGCGGCCGGAAGTTCTGGTCAAGGGGCACGGAGAAGTCCAACCTTCTCCGCGCCCTCTGCGCGCTTCCTCTGTGATCTCTGTGTTCAAAGCTTTTGAGGGCCGAGGAGGGCGGCTTGACAAGGATTCTATCCTTGTTATAGTAAGGATCATGGCCAAGGTAACCAGCAAGCTGCAGGTGACACTTCCCAAAGTGATTGCCGACCAGTACGGCATCTCCCCTGGGGATGACATCGCCTGGGTTCCCGCCGGCGATGCCATTCGCGTGGTGCCCCCCTCTGCCGCCACCCCCAGGCTGAGGCTGGAAGAGCGGTTGCGTTTGTTTGACCAAGCGACCGACCGCCAGCGCCGCCGCCAGGCCGGTCGGCGCAAGGGTAAGGAGTCCGCGGACCGCGGCTGGACCCGTGAGGAGCTTTATGATCGCGGAAACCGCGGAAGGGGCTAGGACCCGTCACCTTTGCCGATACACTGTTCTCATGGGAAGAAGGTTATAGCTCGCGCCTCGGGGCGCGGCAATTCCCGCCTTTGCCTTCGCCATCCACAAAGCGTGTTCGATGGAGCAAGCCATGCCCTTGGCATTAGTGGATACGAACATTCTGGTCTATCGCTTTGACTCGCGATACCCCGGCAAGCAGAAGGTGGCGACGGAGGTATTGCGCCGTGGCTTGGTGGACGATAATGTGCGCATTCCCCACCAAGCTGTTGTGGAGTTTGTCCGGGTGATCACCCGCCGCCCCAAGGGGCGGTCCCCACTCCTCCCGGCGGAAGAGGCTCGCAGGGAAGCTGAAGATTTACTCAGCCAGTTCGAAATCCTCTATCCGAACGAAGGGGTGGTACGGAATGCCTTGCGAGGCGCTGCTACCTATCAGCTGCCTTGGTGGGACGCTCACCTGTGGGCTTACGCGGAGTGCTACGGCCTTGAGGAAATACTTTCCGAAGATCTTCAGCACGGGCGCTTTTACGGCAGAGTACGAATTACCAATCCCTTCCTCTAATCCTCCGCGCCCTCTGCGCGCTTCCCCTGTGACCTCTGTGTTAAAAGCCTTTTACCGGAACGCTTCCTTGTTGACCACGTAAGGCATCTGGGCGGGGTTGCCGTCGTAGTTGGCTTCCAGGACGTCGATGACCGCCTGCACGCAGCGGCCGGCCATGCCCTTGTTAGGGTCGGTGGAGAGGCGGGTAACGCGCGCGGCGCTGGCAAAGGGCGCGGTCAGGCGCACGCGGTCTGCGAGCTGCGGGTCGAGCAGGGGAGAATCGCCGGGCAGGGGCTCCTTCTCGAAGACGTCGAGGGCGGCGCCGGCGATGACGCCCTCGCGCAGCGCTTCGGCCAGGGCCGCTTCGTCCACCACCGGCCCGCGCGCGGTGTTGACCAGATAGGCCGTAGACTTCATCAGCCGCAGCGTGCGGCGGTTCATGAGGTGGTAAGTAGGCCGCTCCGCCTGGCCCTCGCGCAGCAGCGGCACGTGCAGGCTGACGAAGTCCGAGCCCGCCAGCACCTCTTCGAACGTGGCGTAGCGGATGGTGTGGCGCTCGGCCGTAAAGCCGTTCTTGAAGCGCACGTCCATGGCCTCCTGCACCTGGGCGACGAAGTAGTGCGAGGGATGGCTGGGGTCGTAGCAGAGAAAGCTGACGTCGAAGCCCAGCGCCTTCTTGATGAACGCCTTGCCGATGCGTCCCGTGCCCACCACGCCGATCGTTTTGCCCGTCACCTCGTCGCCGAGGAAAGGACGGTAAGGGTGCCAGGTGCCCCAGCGGCCCTCGCGCACCATGCGCTCGGCGGGATGGAGGCGCCGCGCCGCCCCCGCCAGCATGAGCAGCGCAAACTCCGCCGTTGCCTCGGTCAGCACGTCGGCAGTGTGCGTGAAGGGAATCTGGAAGCGGTTGGCGTCGGCGCGGTTGATGTTGTCGAAGCCCACGGCGTCCTGCGCCACCACCTTCAGCGTGCCCTTGCCCGCCTCGAAAACTTCCGCGTCGATGGGGTCGCGCAGGGTGGTGATGAGCGCGTCCACGCCCCCCCGCACCTTCTCCAGAATCAGGCTCTTGGGCGGCGCTTCGAGATGGTCGTAGACTTCCAGCTCGTAGCCGCGCGTGCGCAGCAGCTCCAGCGCCTCCTTTCCAATGTCGCAGGTGGCGAAAACCCGAAATTGCGGTTTCTGTGTGCTCATAGGTCAGTCGAATCCTGAGTGGAGTGCCGGCCGAGGCCCCTCAGTTCATTTGCAGGAGGTGTTTCACTTCGCCCGGGACGGTTGTTCCCACGATGCGTAATCGTTCTCTGATTCAGTTCAACCCTGCGCGCCGCTCATTCTGCGAAAGGAGGACTCAGCGATACACATCCTTGCGGTGCGCAATCCTCAAGATCAGGACAGCGCGGCGTTCATCGTCGATCCGGCAGACGATGCGATACTCGCCCACGCGGTATCTCCAAAGCCCTGTCTTGTCTCCCGTGAGAGGTTTGCCCCAACTTCGCGGATCCGTGCCCCCCGCGACGCGATCTTGCAAGAACCTTACCAGCCTCTGCTGAGCGGGCCGGTCCAGCTTCTTGAGTTCGTTCAGGGCGCGCGGCTCAAAACTAACGGCCCAAGCCAAGCTGCTTGACGACCTCCCTGAGTGGAATACCTGGCAAATCTTCTTCCAGACGGGAAATGGCGATCAAGTAGTCTTCCTGCTCGTCCAGGAACTCGGAGATGGCCTTCTTGGCATAGAAGGCCTTGGGACGGCCGGTACGCCGGGCCAGCCGGCTGAGCCGCGCCTCCAGTTTGGGAGAGAGCCGGACGGTCAGCATCCTTCCACCTCGCGCTCGAAATACATGTAATACATTTTAGCACACCCGGCAGGCGGGCGCGCCGCTAGAGATTCTTGTGCGTCCAGACGCGCATGCGCTCCAGCGCCTTCTGGATGTTCTCGATGGAGTTGGCGTAGGAGAAGCGCAGGTACCCCTCGCCCCACTTGCCGAAGGCGGTTCCCGACAGGCAGGCGACCGAAGCCTCGGTGAGCATGGCGTCGGCCAGCTCGTGCGAGTTCTTGCCCGTGCCCGTGATGTTAGGGAAAACGTAGAAGGCGCCGTGGGGTTTGCGGCAGCGGAAGCCCGGCAGAGCGTTCAAGCCCTCCACCATCGCGTCGCGGCGGCGGCGAAACTCCTCGCGCATCGTGTCCACGCACGACTGGTCGCCGGTGATGGCCGCCACCCCCGCCTGCTGCGTAAAGCTGGCGGTGCAGGAATTGGAGTTGGTCATCAGCAGCGCCACCTGGCTCGCCAGCTCCTGGGGCATGATGCCGTAGCCGAGCCGCCAGCCGGTCATGGCGTAGGTTTTCGAGAAGCCGTCCAGGAGGATGGTGCGCTCCTTCATGCCCTCGAAGCGCGTGATGCTGGTGTGCTCGCCCTCGAAGATGAGGCGGTTGTAAATCTCGTCGGAGAGCACCATGATGTCGCGCCCGCGCGAGGAATTGAGCGCCTCGGCCAGGGCGCGCACCTGCTCGTGCGCCATCACCCCGCCCGTGGGGTTGTGGGGGGAATTGAGGATGATCAGCCGCGTGCGGTCGCTGATCTTGCCCAGCAATTCGTCCACGTCCACGCCGAAGTCGTTCTTCTCGGGCAGCGAGTAGGGCACCGGGCGCCCGCGCATGAAGTGGATCATCGAATCGTAGATGGGGAAGCCGGGGTTGGGGTAGAGGACTTCGTCGTCGGGCTCCACCAGCGCCATGATGACGAAGAACATGATGGGCTTGCCGCCCGGCGTCACCACCACTTCCGCGGGGTCCACCTTGATGCCGCGGCGCTTGCCGGCGTCTTGGGCGATGGCTGCGCGCAGGGCGGGCAATCCGGCGGCGGGGCCGTAGTGCGTCCAGCCCTCGTGCAAAGCGCGCACCGCCGCTTCCACGATGTGCGGCGCCGTCGCAAAGTCCGGCTCGCCGATTTCCAGGTGCACGACTTCCTTGCCTTGCGCTTCCAGCGCGCGCGCCCGCACCAGCACCTCGAAGGCGCTCTCCGTGCCCAGGCGCGACATGCGCTCCGCCAACCGAACGTGTTGTGCTGTGGTGGCCATATCGGACCCTCGCGCCGCGTCCCTTGCGCAGTTTGCCGGCTGCGCCAGCGCCAGACCGTTCAGCCCTTTGGGGGGCGGCAGACTTCCAGCATGATATTTCCTTAGCACGCTAAAGTCCAGACCTTGGGGGACTTCTTGTCCGTTCCGCAAGGCGCGATGGCTTGGCAGTTGAATCACCCGTCGGGGCGACGTATCATCCGGCGGCGCGCCCGGGTCCTGCGGCGCGCTCTTTCCCGATGAGCGGCGAAACGAAGACCGGCTTGGTGCGCGCCATGGGGCGTTGGAGCCTGGTGGCGCTGGTCATCAATTCCATCATCGGCAGCGGGGTTTTTGGCCTGCCGTCGCTGGTGGCGGCGCAGGTGGGCCCCGCCAGTCCTTTTGCTTACCTGCCCGCGGCGCTGGGCATGGGCGTCATCATGGGCTGCTTCGCGGAGGTGGCGTCGCGCTTCCGCGAGGCGGGCGGGCCCTACCTCTACGCGCGCGAAGCCTTTGGGCGCCTGGCGGGCATCGAGGTCGGGTGGGTCACTTGGCTCAGCCGCATTACCGCCGCCGCCGCCAACGCCAACCTGTTCGTCATCTACCTGGCGGAGTTCTGGGAGCCCGTACACGGCGTCTGGCCGCGCGCCGTGGCGCTGACGCTGCTGCTGGGAGTGCTGAGCCTGGTCAATTACCGCGGCGTGCGCGCCGGCGCCCGGCAGAACAACGTTTTCACCATCGCCAAGCTGGTGCCGCTGCTGCTCTTTGTGGGCATGGGCATTTTCTTCGTCAACCCGGCGCGCTTCTCGCTGCACGCCCACGCTTCGGCGGACGCCTGGCTGGCCACCGAGTTGCTCCTGGTTTTCGGCTTCGGAGGTTTCGAGGGCGCGGTCATTCCCATGTCGGAAGCCAAGGACCCGAAGCGCGACGCTCCCTTTGCGCTCTTTGTGGCGCTGGGCGTGGTGACTACGGTTTACATGCTCGTGCAGGTGGTGGTGACGGGCGTGCTGGCCGACGCTTCGACCAGCGACCGCCCGCTGGCCGCCGCTGCGCACGTTTTTGCCGGGCGGGCGGGAGCGGGACTGATTGCGCTGGGGGCGTTGATTTCGGTCTATGGCCTGCTGAGCTCGCTCACCCTCTACGCCCCGCGCCTCACCTACGCCTTTGCCGAGCAGAAGGATTTTCCGGCGATCTTCGCCGCCGTGCACCGCCGCTTCCGCACCCCGCACTTTTCGATTGTGGTTTTCGGCGTGCTGGTTTGGGCGCTGGCGGTGGCGGGATCGTTCCAGTGGAACCTGACGCTGTCGGCCATCGCGCGGCTGTTCACCTACGGCTTTACCTGCGCGGCCATGCTGGCCTTTCGCAAGAAGGCGCCCGGCGAGGGCACGCTGCACCTGCCGGCGGGCTGGCTCTGGGCCGCGATCGGCATGCTCTTCTGTGTAGTGATGGTCAGCCGCATGGGCTGGATGGAATTGGAAATTCTGCTCGTCACCTGCGGCGTGGGCCTGGCCAATTGGGCCTGGGTGCGCAAGCGGTAGCGCTGGGCTTCAGCCCAGCATCGCGGCCGAACGTCTCCGTGGCCTCTGTGACCTCTGTAGTGAAATCTTTCTCGGGTGCTGCCCGAAAGGGCAGCGCTACGGCCTCTGCCTGCCCGGCGCGCGAACTAATGGTGTGCCACGGGCAGCAGCCGGTTGTACTTTTTCAAAACCTCCTGCACCTCCCGGTGAGGAAGGGCATGGACGGTGTGGTCGTCAATGCCGGTCATGGTTTTGGCGGCCACCAGGGCGTTGACGATGGCTTCTTCGGTGGCCTGGACGGTGGCGGCAAACAGCGGATTCATCTCATCGTTGGCAAGCATCTGGATGTGCCGGATGCCGTTGGGATTCCAGGCGCCGGGGTTGGCGGTGGAGAAGGCGAGAAAGATGTCGCCCGAGCCGTTGGCGGAAATGCTCCCGGTGCGCGCCACGCCCAGCGCCGCGCGGCGCGCCAGGCGCTTCAGTTGCGTGGGGATGAGCGGCGCGTCGGTGGCCACGACGATGATAATCGAGCCTTCTTCTTCCTGGCCCCCCGGAAGCAAACCGGACCAGACGTCCTCGCCGGGTATTTCTTTTCCCACCGGGACGCCGGCGATGCGCAGCTGCTTGTGGCTGCCGGTGTTGCACTGCACGAGCACTCCTACCGTATAACCTCCGAAGCGCGCTTCGAGTTTGCGCGAAGCCGTTCCCGTGCCGCCCTTGAACTCGTAGCAAATCATTCCCGTGCCGCCGCCCACGTTGCCCTCGGCAATCGGGCCGCCGTGCGCGGTCGAGAGCGCGTGGAAAACGTCGTCGGGGTGGACGTGAAAGCCGTTGATGTCGTTCAGATACCCGTCGTAGGTCTCCGCCACCACCGGCAGCGACCACCAGTAGCCGGAAGCGTCGGGCGGGCCGCTCTTCACCCGCCAGGCAATCACCGCGTCGCGCACCACTCCCACGCTGTGGGTGTTGGTGATCAGCATGGGGCCTTCCAGAAAGCCCGATTCCTCTACCCAGGTGGTGCCGGTCATCTCGCCGTTGCCGTTGAGCGGAAACCAGCCGGCAAAGACCGGGTCGTTCAGGGTGTCTTTACCGCGCGGCAGGATGGCGGTGACGCCCGTGCGCACCGGTCCCTTGCCCACCACCAGCTTGCCGTGGCCGGAAATCAGCGTCGTGTAGCCGACTTCGACGCCCTTCACGTCGGTGATGGCGTTGAGCGGCCCCGGAGTGCCGTCAAAAGGAATGCCCAGGTCGCGGGCGCGCACCGGCGTCTGCGCGCCTGCCGGCAGTAGCACCGTGAAGGCGAAGATGAGAACGGCCAGGATACGGGTTTTCATGGCTCCTCCTGAGAGGCGGAATGGGATCAAGTCGGTTGTCTGAGGAAGGGATTCTACGCTGCGGGGGCAGGACCCGCAACAAGGAGGATGGCAGAATCTGTGACCACGCCTGTCGGCTCTATTTAAGGGCGCTCCAGCGTTGCAGGACGTAACATTTCATTCGATACGTCTGAGGAGGTAGAGGCACGCTAGCGGAAAAGACAAGGCGTTGGATCGACCCAAACTTTTTCCCGTCCTCCATCAGGGGGATGTCGGGCGCGTTCGCCTCAAATGCACCCAAGGTTTCATCGCAGGAATGATCTCTGCGGGCGGAGATTAAAATGTTCGCGGACCCAGACAGGACACTGCCTACTATGTCCGAAAACCCATTGTGTCGATAAACCAGCTTTAGTAGTTTCCCATCTTCGGTACGAAACAGGAAGAGTTCCCGGTTGATGACAAATGATACGACCTGACCGACTTTGTCCGCCGGGCGATATGCCGCTATCCGCCCCTTGAATGTGAGCTTCCTGCCTGCAAAGCTTGTTGCGCTGTAGCACAGCGATGCCAAGAGGATTACCGCTATCGATTTGCGTGCCCTCATCGCTGTGGCTCCGCACGCGCTGCTTAGGGGCGCACAGCTGTGCGCCCCCTACGGTTGGGCTTCACGCTACCCCGCCGAGCGCATGGCGCTCTGGACGCTCTTCTCGGCGGCGAAGATCTGCGCTTCCACCACGGCGATGGAGGCCATGTTGACGATCTCTTCCACCTCTGCGCCGCGTTGCAGCACGTGCACGGGCTTGTTCATGCCCATGAGGATGGGCCCCAGGGCTTCCGCGCCGCCGATGCGCATCATGAGCTTGTAGGCGATGTTGGCGGCTTCTAGGGAAGGGAAGATGAGCACGTTGGCGCCGCCCTTGAGGGCCGAGAAGGGATAGGTCTCGTCGATGATTTCCGGCACCACGGCGGTATCGGCCTGCATTTCGCCGTCCACCATCAGGCGCGAGTCGGCGCGCTTCACCAACTCCACCGCCCGCCGCACCTTATCCGAAAGCGCGTGCGGGGTGGAGCCGAAATTCGAGAACGAGAGCATGGCCACGCGCGGCTCGACTTCGAACTGCCGCGCCACGTTGGAAGCCAGCAGTGCGATCTCCGCCAGGTCCTCGGCCGTGGGCTCGATGTTGACGGTGGTGTCGGCGAAGAAGTAGATCTCCTTCTTGGTGGCCAGCACGTAGAGCCCCGCCACGCGGTGGGCGTCGGGGCGCATGTCGATCACCTGCAGGGCGGGACGGATGGTTTCCGGATAGTGCTGGGTGAGGCCGGCGATGAAGCCGTCGGCGTCGCCCTGACGCACCATCATGGCGCCGTAGTAGTTGGGGTTGAGCATCAGCTCGTGCGCCTCGCTGCGCGTTACGCCCTTGCGCTGGCGCAGGCGGAAAAGCTCTTCGGCGTATTCGTCCAGGCGCGGCGAGGAGGCGGGTTCGATGATCTGCGCCGCCAGCTTGCTCAGCCCCAGCTCCTGGAGCTTGCGTTCGATGATGGGGGCGCGGCCCAGCAGGATGGGCACGCCGATGTTCTCCTCCTTCAGCCGGTAGCTGGCGCGCAGGATCTTCTCGTTCTCGCCTTCAGAGAAGACGATGCGCTTGGGCGCCTGGCGGGCGCGGTTGCGCACCGTCTGCATGATTTCGTAGGTGCGCCCCAGGCGGCGTGAGAGCTGGTCGCGGTACTCCTCCAGGTTGATCTGCACCTGCGCGACGCCCGATTTCATGGCCGCTTCCGCCACCGCCGAGGCTTCCCAGATGAGCACTCGCGGGTCAAAGGGCTTGGGGATGATGTACTCGGGGCCGAAGGTGAGGCGCGTCAGGCCGTAAGCGCGCAGCACCGAATCGGGCACGTCCTCGCGCGCCAGCGCGGCCAGGGCGCGCGTCGCCGCCAGCTTCATCTCCTCGTTGATGGCGCGGGCGCGCACGTCCAACGCCCCGCGGAAGATGAAGGGGAAGCCCAGCACGTTGTTCACCTGGTTGGGGTCGTCGGAGCGGCCGGTGGCCATGATGAGGTCGGAACGCGCCGCGCGCGCTTCCGCGTAACTGATTTCGGGAACGGGATTGGCCAGCGCAAAGACCACCGGGCGCTCGGCCATGGAGCGCACCATATCCTGGGTGACGCAGCGCGCCGACGAAAGTCCCAGGAAGACGTCCGCGCCCTTGAACGCGTCGGCCAGCGTGCGCCGGTCGGTCTTGACGGCAAAGCGCGCCTTGTAGGGGTTCATGCCTTCCTTGCGCCCCTCGTAGATCACTCCCTTGGTGTCGCAGAGCAGCACGTTCTCGCGCTTCACGCCCAGGCGGATGTAGTGCTCGGCGCAGGAAATGCCCGAGGCGCCCGCGCCGTTCACCACCAGGCGCACCTTGGCGATGTCCTTCTTGGCCAGCTCCAGGGCGTTGAGCAGCGCCGCGCCGGAGATGATGGCCGTGCCGTGCTGGTCGTCGTGAAACACCGGAATGGAAAGGGTCTTGCGCAGCGTCTCTTCGATCTCAAAACACTCGGGCGCCTTGATGTCTTCCAGGTTGATGCCGCCGAAGGTGGGCTCGAGCATCCGGCAGGCTTCGATGACCTCGGCGGGCGTGGTAGCGTTCAGCTCCAGGTCGAAGACGTCAATATCCGCGAAGCGCTTGAATAGCACCCCTTTGCCTTCCATCACCGGCTTGCCGGCCAGGGGACCGATGTTGCCCAGCCCCAGCACCGCCGTGCCGTTCGTCACCTCCGCCACCAGGTTGCCGCGCGCCGTGTACTCAAAGCCCTTCTCGGGATGATCGTGGATCTCCAGGCAGGGTTCCGCCACGCCGGGCGTATAGGCCATGCTCAAATCCCATTGTGTCCGGCAAGGCTTGGTGGGGACGACCTCCACCTTTCCTTTGCGTCCTGTGGAATGATAGTCGAGCGCGTCCTTCTTGCTGATCTCCATCGCATGCCCCCTTTTGTGCGACCTGTTGGCGGGCGGCGCCAGGCTGTTGATGGGCGGCCGCCACTGGCCAACAATGGTAACTGGAAATTCTCCGGCGCGCGACCGACTTTTTGTCTCCGCGGCGCGCGAGCCTTGCCTGTCCGGCGTTCAGACCATGGCACGTGTGCGATGTGGGTTGAAGCTGAATCGCCGGCTCCATGAAAGGCATCAAAGCAAGTAGGGGGCCAAAGAGGCGAGCCGCCGCGGGGTAGCGGCCGCCCGAGGGAGGAGCGAGGAGACCATGCGCTGGTCGTGGAAAATCGGCCGAGTGGCGGGCATCAACGTCTTCGTGCATGCCACCTTCCTGCTGTTGATCCCCTTCGTCGTCTTCCTTTTCTGGTTCCAGGGGCACAGCGTAGCGGGCACGCTGATGGGCGTGCTGTTCGTGCTGGTGATTTTCGTTTGCATCGTGCTGCACGAGCTGGGGCACGCGCTGACGGCGCGGCGCTACGGCATCCGAACCCGCGACATCATCCTGCTGCCCATCGGCGGGGTGGCGCGCCTGGAGCGCATGCCCGAAAAGCCCCTCGAAGAATTGCGCGTGGCGCTGGCGGGGCCCGCTGTTAACGTGCTGATTGCCGCGGGGCTGTTTGTGCTGCTGGCCGCGGCCGGCTCGTTGCCCACCTGGAGCGATTTTTTCAACATCTCGCTCACCGGCGGAAACTTCATCACCCGGCTGATGGCGGTGAACGTCTGGTTGGTGGCCTTCAACCTGCTCCCGGCGTTTCCCATGGACGGCGGGCGGGTGCTGCGCGCCCTGCTGGCCACGCGCATGGATTACACCCAGGCCACCCAGCACGCCGCCCACGTCGGCCAGGCCATGGCCCTGCTGTTCGGCTTTGTGGGGCTCTTCTACGATCCCTTCCTGCTCTTCATCGCGCTGTTTGTGTGGATGGGGGCGGAGGCGGAAGCGAGCATGGTGCAGATGCGGGTTTCGCTGGGAGGCATCCCGGTGCAGCGCGTGATGCTGACTTCTTTCCGGTCCCTGAATCCTCACGACCCGCTGCGCGTGGCGGTGGATCACATCCTGGCGGGCTGGCAGCAGGATTTTCCGGTGGTCTTCGGCGACCGGGTGATGGGCGTGCTGACGCGCGAATCGTTGCTCAAGGCGCTGGCGCAGGGAGGGGCGGAAGCGCCCGTCCGCGACGCCATGGAGCGCAATTTCCACGTGGTGGACTCGCACGACATGCTGCAACAGGCGGTGGGGAAGCTGCACGAATGCGGCTGCCGGGCGCTGCCCGTGGTGCACAACGGCAGCCTGGTGGGCATGCTCACCCTCGACAACGTCGGCGAGTTCATCATGATTCAGACCGCCCTGCGTCGCTCGCGCGCCCTGCCTCCTTCCGCCCTCGAGCCCGGAGAAGCTTCCGGCTATCGCCAGGGATTCTGATTATCTGCCGACAGACTTCCCGTCCTGTCCGAGGCTTTCTCTCTTTTCTCCCGCTGCGCAAAATTCACCACGCGCTGGGGCAATTAACCGGCCTCAGGAGCCTTACCGCCGGGCGGCGAGGCGGGCCGCAAGCCTGTTTACTCCTTAGTCTACGCCGGCGGTTTGAGGATTCCCCGGCGCGCTTCGGAGAGACAGATTGCCGAGTTTCAAGTTGTTGAAGCGAGGCTGGCGGAAGTGGAGGCAAAGAGCCGGCATGCGAAAGGGTTTCGCGCGCGCAATTTTGTGCCTTGACCTCGTCCATGGTTTGGAGTAACCTGAACTGTAATTCTCACCTCACTCCCCTTCGAGGAGAGCCATGGACTTTCACATCGGCGAGAAAGTTGTGTATCCCAATCAAGGCGTGGGCATTATCGAACAGATTTCCACTCGTAACCTAACCGGCCAGCCGGAGATGTTTTATCTCCTCAAACTTCATTCCAGCAGCATGCGGGTGATGGTGCCGACCAGCAACGTGGACAGCGTGGGTTTGCGCCGGGTCGCCAAGTCGAGCGAGATCGGGGGCGTCCTGGACTACCTGCACAAGGGCCGGTGCAAGTTCCCGCAGGATTGGAAGTGGCGCTTCAAGGAGAATTCCGAGAAGATGCGCAGCGGGTCGCTGCAGCAGGTGGCGGAAGTTTTCAAGAGCCTCCTGTTGCTCAACCAGGCCAAGCCGCTTTCCTTCCGCGAGAAGAAGATGCTGGAGCGCTCCTGGCAGCTGCTCGTGGATGAGATTGCCGTGGCGCGGCGGGTCTCGCGCGAGGAAGTGGAAGGGCTGCTGGTCAAGGCGCTCTCCAAATCCAACCTCAAGGTTCCGCTGCCCAGCTAACTCCGGAGGCCCGGGGGCGGCAGGGCCGAGCCGGGCCTTCCCAGACTTTTTTACCTCCCCAACATGACAATTTGCCCTCCCTAGAGGCACTTGCGCAGGGAAGAAAACAGGGCTTTAGACTGCCCTTCCGCCGGGCCAAAAGGGGGCCGAGCGGGGAATTGCGCACTGTCTGGATTTGTCCAATATGTAGGGGTATTACCCCTGAAAAACCCTAGTGGTTGTATTTTTCCCTTGACAAGCTTTCCTGCCGGCGCTAGATTCGCCCCAGTCTATTGCGGGACCGGTCAAGCCGGAGGAGAGGCGGCTCGCCGGGAAGGTCATCGCCCCCACCTGCCCGGAGGCAGGAGGGAGCAGTCATTCCGCAAAATACCGGACCAGAGCGCCAGAAGGGGCGAGGGGGGACTGTCATGGCGGAGCGTGAAACTATGTCTATGGCGACCAGGAGCGCCAGTGATCCCGCCACTTCCCACGGGCTGGCTTTTAAGCGCTTTTTCAGCAAGCCGGGCATTCATCCCTTTGACGAAATCGAGTGGGAGACCCGCACCGCATCCATCCAGAACGAAAAGGGCAAGATCATCTTCGAGCAGCGCAACGTGGAGGTGCCCAAGGACTGGTCGCAGACGGCCACCAACATTGTGGCTTCCAAGTACTTCCACGGCAAGCTCCAGACCCCGGAACGCGAGAGCAGCGTGCGGCAGATCATCAGCCGCGTCGCCGACACCATCGCGCAGTGGGGGGTGGAGGGCGGCTACTTCAAGAGCGAAGAAGACGCGCGGGTTTTTCACGACGAATTAACCCACCTGCTGGTACGCCAGAAAGCGGCGTTCAACTCGCCGGTGTGGTTCAATTGCGGTCTGTGGCATAAGTACCGCCGCTCCTCCCAGGGCGGCGGGTGGTATTGGGACCCCGCCACGGACGGCATCAAGAAGGAGACCGAGGCCTACCGCCACCCGCAGTGCTCTGCCTGCTTTATCAACTCCGTCCAAGACAACCTCGAAAGCATCCTGACTCTGGCCAAGACGGAAGGGATGCTCTTCAAGTGGGGTTCGGGCACGGGTACGAACCTCTCACCACTCCGCTCCTCTCTGGAGCAGTTGTCGGGCGGCGGGATGGCCTCGGGTCCCCTTTCATTTATGCGCGGCTACGACGCCTTTGCGGGGGTCATCAAGAGCGGCGGCAAGACGCGCCGCGCCGCCAAGATGGTGGTGCTCAACATCGACCACCCGGACGTGGTGGAGTTCATCGAGTGCAAGGCCAAGGAGGAGCGCAAGGCCTGGGCGCTGGTGGACGCCGGCTACGACCCCTCGCTCGACGGCGAGGCCTACAGCTCCATCTTTTTCCAGAACGCCAACAACAGCGTGCGCGTTTCGGACGAATTCATGAAGGCGGTGGTGGCCGACGAGGATTGGGCCACCCGGCGAGTGACCGACGGCGAGCCCATGCAATCCTACCGGGCGCGCGACCTGATGCGCATGATCGCCGAGGCCGCCTGGCAGTGCGGCGACCCGGGCATGCAGTTCGATACCACCATCAACAAGTGGCACACCTCCAAGGCCACGGCCCCCATCAACGCCTCCAACCCTTGCTCCGAATACATGTTCCTGGACGACACGGCGTGCAACCTGGCCTCGCTCAACCTGATGAAGTACGTGAGCGCCGACGGCAAGTTCGATGCCGAGGCCTTCCGCCACGCCGTGGACGTGGTCACGACCGCGCAGGAGATCCTGGTCGACAACGCCAGCTATCCCACCGAGAAGATCGCGCGCAACTCGCACGACTTCCGCCCCCTGGGGCTCGGCTATGCCAACCTGGGGGCGCTGCTGATGGCCAACGGCCTGCCTTACGATTCCGACGCGGGGCGCGACTTCGCTGCGGCGATCACCGCCCTCATGCACGGCCAGGCTTATCTCACTTCTTCCCGCATTGCCGCCGAGCTTGAGCCCTTCGCCGGCTACGCGCTCAACCGCGACCCTTTCTTGGGGGTGATCGCCATGCACCGCCAGGCGCTGGCGGGCGTCAACCCCCGGCACGTGCCCGAGGGGCTGTGGGAGGCCACCAAGCGCGTCTGGGACGACGCCCTGGGAAGCGGCATGAAGTTCGGCTACCGTAACGCCCAGGTGACGGTGCTGGCTCCCACGGGCACTATCGGCTTCATGATGGATTGCGACACCACGGGCATCGAGCCCGACCTGGCGCTGGTGAAGTACAAGAAGCTGGTAGGCGGAGGGCTGATCAAGATCGTCAACAACGTCGTCCCCGCCGCCCTGCTCAAGCTCGGTTACAACGAGCAGCAGGCGTCCGAAATCGTCGCCTACATCGACGAGCACGGCACCATCGAGGGCGCGCCGCACATGAAGCCCGAGCACCTGCCGGTCTTCGACTGCTCGCTGCGCCCCGCCGAGGGCAAGCGCTCCATCCACTACATGGGCCACGTGCGCATGATGGGGGCGGTGCAGCCTTTCCTTTCCGGCGCCATTTCCAAGACCGTCAACCTGCCCGAGAACGCCACTCCCGAGGACATCCAGAACGCCTACGTGGAGGCTTGGCGGCTGGGCCTGAAGGCCATCGCCATTTATCGCGACGGCTCCAAGCGCTCCCAGCCCCTCAACACCTCGGACGGGAGGAAGAAGGATTCAGTCCGTCAGCCGACGGACAGGACTCAGGACTCGGAAACGGAAAAGCCCGGCATCGAGCCCGTCATCGCTGCCTCCGAACCCCGTCCCTCCGCATCCGAGGCGCGCAAGCCTTTCCGGCACAAGCTCGCCGACGAGCGCCGCGCCATCACCCACAAGTTCTCGGTGGCCGGGCACGAGGGTTACCTGACCGTGGGCCTTTACGAGAACGGGCAGCCGGGCGAGATCTTCATCACCATGGCCAAGGAAGGCTCCACGGTTTCCGGGCTCATGGATTCGTTTGCCACGGCGGTTTCGCTGGCTTTGCAGTACGGCGTGCCGCTCAAGGTGTTGTGCGATAAGTTCAGCCACACGCGCTTCGAGCCCAGCGGCTGGACCAATAACCCCGAAATCCGCTACGCCAAGTCGATGATGGATTACATCTTCCGCTGGATGGCGATGAAGTTCCTGCCTCGCGACGCTCAGCCGCGCGAGGATGCCAGCGTCGCGTCGCTCAACGGCACCGACGCCGAGAAGGCCACGGAAGTCGCCGGACAGTTTGCGCGCGCCAGCAATCTGCCCTTGCAGCCTAGCCTGGCGGGGGTGGAGTCCACCGACGATGCGCCCAGTTGTCCCGATTGCGGCGCCATCATGGTCCGCAACGGGGCGTGTTACCGCTGTATGAACTGCGGTTCGACCAGCGGTTGCTCTTAGCCGAGGAGCGTTTGAAACGCGCTTGGGTTATCGCACGGAAGCAAGGAATTTGTCGGACGATCAGGAGGGATCGCTCCCGGCGGGGGCGGTCCCTCTCTCATTTTCGGGAGCCGAACGATGAACGTTCATGAAGCGTTGCGGGCGATTGCCACCTCCGGTGAAGGCTACTGCTGGTATTGCGACCAGGCCTTGCCGGGCGGGGAAGAGTCCATCACGGCCGGCTGGGACGTCAAGCGCCTGGAGGGCGACCCGGTGGCCAGCATCATCCTGGAGTGCCCCACCTGCCTGCGCCAGAAGGCCGAGTGGGGAGAAGAGGAATTTTTGCGCCAGCTCTCGCTGCGGGTTTGCGACGTTCCGTGCTGAGCCCGCCGCCCTGGGCGCCCCCGCCCCGGGCGGGCGGCGGGGGGTGTTGCGGCCGGCCCCCCGCGTGAATGGGGGGGTGGGTATTGCACAATGAATTTAATTTTAATAAAATATATTTA
>JBJKQV010000159.1:0-14572 GCA_046704985.1 Terriglobia bacterium | reverse complement strand
GACCAGTACTCGGCGGGGAAGCTCGACCCGTCGGCTCGCCACAAAACCTCGTCCTCCACGTGCATGCGCTCGCCCTTGCGGAAGGCCTGATGGACACGGCACTCGGAGTCGGGATAAGGCGTTCCGTCGCTCCGGGTGTGGTGGATAAGGGCATGCATGTTTTTGCCCAGGAGGTCGTGGGTGCTGCTGTAGCCGAGCAGGCGCGCGCAAGCGGGATTGCAAAACGTGCATCGTTCATCCTGGTCAACTCCGTAGAGCGCCTCCGCCGTCGATTCGAAGAGCAGGCGTATGCGGTCCTCGCTATCTTGCCGCTGCTGCTCGACGCGGGCGCGCACCCGCAGGTCGCGGCGAATGCGCAGGAAAGCGATCAGCAGCAGCGCGAGGGTGACGCCCAGGAACAGGTAGACAGCTAGAAAGGTTTTGCGGGCGCTGTCGAGCGCGGAGGCGGATTCCATTTGCAGTGCGTGATTTTCATCGGCCAGCATCTGGCGAATGATCTGGCGCACATCCTTCATCAGCATCTGGCCGCGCCCTGAGAGCACCTGGTGCGCGGCGGCTTCCGGGTGCTGGGCCCGCAGCAGGCGGACTATCTCCGTCTGGTGCGCGAGCTTGAGGCGAATGGCCTCTCGCAATCTGGAGACGCGGTCGCGCTGGACGGGGTCGTTGGAGGTCAGCTGCTCCAGCCGATCCAGGTGCTGCTGGATTTTTCCCATGGCGTTCAGGTAGGGTCGCAGGAAGGCTTCGTCCTGGGTGATCAGGTAGCCGCGCGTACCCGATTCCGCGTCAACGACCGCCGAAACCGTGGCGTGAAGCTCCGTGAGCGCCGCGCGCGTGCGCTCGACGGACTGGCTGGTCTCGACCTGTCTGCGGGCGTTCTGGTGGGTGAGCGCGCCCATGACACAAGCCAGCAGCAGCGCAAGGCCCAGACTGACTTTGGTCGCCGTATCAAGGCGGGGAGGCATGCGTGCTCCGGTTTCCGGGTTTCGTGGCCATGCGCACCGTGCCGCGCCTGCGGTCGCGAGGGCAAACTCCCCTAAGGATTATCGTCAGGCTGGTTTTTGAAGATGAAAGAAAGTACGGGCGGGAGCGGGCGTTTCACGACTGGTGCCGCGCCGCGGGGTGCGGGCGCAGACCCTTTAGACGAGGATCGCCGGGCAGGTCATGGGCACCCTGCCCGGCGAGAGCCTCACCACCACCTCCGCGAGGGGTTAGGTGACGCAAGGCGTCACTGGGACACGGAGGAGGAAGCCATCGACGCGCTGTGAGCCGCCTTCACGGGGACGGGTATGCGGGCCTCGAGAACCGTCACTTCGACGCGGCGGTTTTCTTCCCGCCCAGCGCGCGTGCGGTTGGGCGCGGCAGGCGACCCTTCGCCGTAGCCGAGCTTGTAGATGCGCACCAGCGGAATGTTGCAGTCCGAGGAGAGGTAGCGCACCACGGCGTCGGCGCGCCGCCGGCTCAGCTCCAGGTTGTAGCGGCTGGGGCCGGTCGAATCGGTGAACCCCTGCACCTGGATCACATAGTGCTTCATACTCCCGACCGTCTGGGCGATCTGGTCGAGCTCTTCCTTGTCCTGGTCGCGCAGCCGGCTGCTGTTGAAGGCGAAAAGCACCGTGGCCTTATGGGCGCTCTGGTAATTGTCCACGTTGTCGGCCATCTGCTGGGCGGTAAGCGCGGAATCCTGCGCTTTCACTGCGCTGCTCTGCGCCTGGACGGCGTGCTGGTCGGCGGTCTTGGCGCTCTGCGCGGCGGCGTCGGCGCTTTGCTGCGCCTGGGCGATGCCGCGTTCCGAGCGCGCATCCACGTCCCGAATCTGCCCGGCGTTATCGGCGGTTTTCGCGTCCACCTTAGACAGGTGGGCTTCCAGCGGGTGCACCATGTTGCGAACGAATTTCTTGGTCGCGCAGGCGGAGGAGAGCATCACTACCCCCAACACCGTGGCGAACAAAATTGGTCCGGATTTGCTGGTCATAGGTCGTCCCCCGATCGTTGGTAAGAATCTCACGACCGTGTGGATTGCATGCGTGATGCCACGCTCCGTCTTACCGTAAGTTGTTATAAACACAAGGGCTGTTGGGGGGGCTGGAGGGAGGGGCAGGAGTTTTCGTTAGGGCGAGCATGTAAAAACTTCCGGGGTCCCGCCGTGGCGCATTGCGTGGGTTATGAGCAGGGCTGATAGCCCTTACCGCCGTAGCGCGCCGTCGGGGCACGGTTTTAACCGTACCGGTCATGCGGCCCTCTTGTGGCGGCTTCCGCCGCTGAGGGCCCCACGAGAGCCTCAGGGGCTGATGCCCCTCCTCATCGGGCCAGTCTGGCACGACTAAACTCGTGCCCCGACGAAGCCGGTTCTTGCAGCAGGTTCTACTGGGCGCCCAGCTTGCGGGCGTTGAGCAGCGCCACGCTGCCGCGGTCGAAGATGTCGAAGGCGGCCAGCTTCACCTCGTCCTCGATGAGGAACCAGAGCAGGGCATAACCCCACACCGCGGCGGCGCCCAGCCAGCCGATGGGGGACATGAAGATGCCGTAAACGGCGATGATGGTGGCCACGCACTGGGTGCCGACCACGGCCAGGAGCAGAATCCTGGCGGGCTTAACGGTCCAGAAGGAGCGCCGGGTGCGCGCCACGAACAGCGTCAGGTGTCCGGCCACCGAGAGCTTGAGGTAGATGAGGGTCTGGATGAGCGGCTGGCTGAGGTGCAGCCAGCGCTCGGCCAGGTAGTAGAGGCCAAAGGACTCGATGACGCCCATCAGGCCGAGCGCCGTCGAGACGCCCAGCACCAGGTGCATGTTCCAGGCTTCGGGCTTGTCGGCGGGGCGCGTGTGGTCGTAGGCGATGGTGAGGATGGCACCGTCGTTGAGCAGCGCCAGGAGCACGATCATGACCGCGGTGACAGGGTAGAAATTGAAAATCAGGATGGAAATGGTCATGAACAGCAGCACGCGGATGGTTTCGGCAATGCGGTAGATGGCGTAGCTATTCATGCGCTGGAAAATCTTGCGGCTTTCCTTGATGGCGTCAATGATTACCGAGAGGCCCGGGGCGGTGAGCACGATGTCGGCGGCGGCGCGCGCGGCATCGGTGGCGCCGGAGACGGCGATGCCCGCGTCGGCCTTCTTGAGCGCCGGGGCGTCATTGACCCCGTCGCCGGTCATGCCCACGATGTGCTTGGCCTGCTGGAGGACGTCCACGATGTGGAACTTGTGCTCGGGGAAGACCTGCGCGAAGCCGTCGGCGCGCTCGATCTCCGCGCTCACGCGCGCCGTTTCGTGGTGGCGCGTGTCGCCGAGTCCCGAAGCGTCCAGGATGTTCTGTCCCAGGCCCAGGGTGCGCGCCGTCTCTTTGGCGATGGCGAGTTGGTCGCCGGTCACCATCTTGACGCGCACGCCCATCTCGCGGGCCGTCGAAATAGTGGATGCGGAGTCGCCGCGCGGCGGGTCAAACAGCGGCAGCACGCCCAGAAACCGCCACTTTCCGGCCTCATCCGAGCGCGCCACGCCCAGCGAGCGGAAGCCCCGCGCGGCAAATTCGTTCACCGCTTTGTCGGCTGCCTCAGCCGCCTCGGTGTTGGCGGCCAGGGCCAGAATGACCTGTGGCGCGCCCTTGGTCACTTTGAAGCTCTTGCCGTCCGGGGTTTCGATCGTCGCCTCGGTGCGCTTGTGTACGGGGTCGAAGGGCTCGAAGTGCGTGAGGTGGAAATCCTTCTCGGACGGGGGAGCCTTGAGGCCGGCGAGCACCGCCAGGTCAATAGGGTCCTGGTTTTCGGCCCGCGAGGCGAGCACGCCCGTCAAGATCACTTCTTCGGGCTTCACGCCCGTCACGCTGAAGGGCGTACCGAGGGTGAGTTTGTTTTGGGTGAGCGTGCCCGTCTTGTCGGAGCAGAGGACGTCCATGCCCGCCAATTCTTCCACCGACGCCAGGCGGCTGACGATGGCCTGCTTGCGCGCCAGCACTCGAGCTCCCACGGCCATGGTGACCGAAAGAACGGCGGGCATGGCCACCGGAATCGCCGCCACGGTCAGCACCAGGGCAAACTGCAAAACCGTAATCATGCGGTCGCCGCGGAACAAGGCCACGGTCAGAATGAGGGCCACCAAAGCCACGGCGATGACGATCAGGTAGTCGCCGATCTTGAGCACCGCCTGTTGAAAATGGCTGACCGTGTGCGCTTCCTCGACCAGGCGCGCTGTCTTGCCGAAGTAAGTGTTCTTGCCGGTGGCGTAGATTTCCGCATCGACTTCGCCGCGCTTCAGAATCGACCCCGAGTAGACTTCTTCGCCTGTCTTCTTGGTGACGGGCAGCGACTCACCAGTGAGGGCCGACTGGTCCACCTCCACCGGGTCGCCGGCGTTCAGGTGCGCGTCGGCGGGGATAATGTCCCCGATGCGCAGGCGGATCAGGTCGCCGGGCACCAGCTCGCGCGCCGGCACGGTCGTCCATTTCCCGTCGCGCTTGACGCGCGCTTCCAGGGCCAGGCGGGCCTTCAACGCCGCGATGGCGTTGCCGGCCTGGTACTCCTCCCAGAACCCGACCCCGGCGTTCATCAGCAGCAGGGCCATAATGATCCCAAAGTCCTCCCAGTGGCGGACGATGGCAGAAAGGACGGCGGCCACTTCGATCATCCAGGGAATCGGTCCCCAGAAGTAGGAGAGAAACTTAAGCAGGGGGTTGACGCTTTTTTCGGGCAGTTCGTTGTAGCCGGACTGCTCGAGGCGGCGGCGAGCCTCCGCCTGGGTCAGCCCCTGGCTGGGCGTCAGGGGCGCAGCCTGCGCCTGGGTTGTTGGGGAGTTGGAGTCGGACGAAGGGGAAGTTTCAGGACTGGACGATGGCGGTACCGGTTTGGACATATTGGGCGGGAGAGGCGCCCGAGCATCGCCGGGCGCTTCGCCGCAGACCTCCTTAGGGCGGCTTATATATGAATAGATTCCGGGCACTGGGGCGAGGTTGCATAGTTGCCGGCGGGTGAAAGGGTGGAAACAGGGCGCGAAAGGGGCTGCAACAGAACCGCCCGTCCCGGGTGGGCCGGGGCAGGCGGTCCCTCGAGTCTGAGCCCTCAGGCGGCGTGGGCGTGAGGGCGGATGTGGGATTCGATAGTGCGAACCAGGAACGCAGCCGGAACGGGCTTTTCCAGATAATCGAGCGCCCCCAGTTGCATGGCTTCCAGGTAGCAGCGCATCTCCATGCAGCGCGCCAAAACCAGGACCGGCATGCGCCGGTCGCGCTCGGTAGCGCGTTCGAGGACGCAGTGTCCTTCAAAGCTCGGCCCGCCCTGGCTGACCAGGACGAAGTCGTAGCTGCCGCAGGCGGCACAGTTCGCGCCGTCCTCGAACGACTCGTAGGCGTCCACGTCGTAGCCTTCATGGCGCAGAACGTCTCCGAACCAGTGCAGCTCGTCCGTGTCCTCATCCACAAAAAGGATTTTGGCTTTTGAGATGGTCGACGGGTTCATGCGCGTCCCTCCCCGATCGGTTATGAACACGGCAACGGCCGTATTCCGTCTTGACCATCGGCGCCGGCTTCGCGCAAGGGAGTGGTGGAGGAAAGCTGGACGTACACGTGGCGAAGCACGACTCCAGTTGTGCTTTACCCCGGAGCATACGCCCGGCCCCAGACAGTGTCAAGAATTATCGGACGGTTGGGAGGGCGAAGAGCAGCCGCCGGAAGGCTTCGCCGCGGTGGGAGACGGCAAACTTTTCCTCCCCGGAAAGCTCCGCAAAGGTTTTGTGGAGTGGAGGATAGAAGAAATAGGGGTCGTAGCCGAAGCCGTTGGAGCCGCGCGGGGCGGGGCGGAGGATGCCTTCGACGCGCCCTTCCGTGACCAGCAGCACCCTGCCGCGCTCGGCCAGGGCGATCACGCAGACGTAGTGGGCCGACCAGTCGAGGGCGCCGGCGCTCTGCAACTCGGCAAGCAGCTTGGCGTTGTTGCGGGCGTCGTTGGCCCGCGGGCCGGCATAGCGCGCCGAGTGGACTCCCGGGCGGCCACCCAGCGCCGCCACACAGAGACCCGAATCGTCGGCAAAAACCCAGCCTTCCTGGTGGGCGCTGTAATGGAGCGCCTTCTTGCGGGCGTTTTCTTCGAAGGTCGCGCCGTCCTCGACGCAGGGGGGAAGGCCGGCGATGCCGCTCACCGCTTCCACGCGCACCCCGGAGGCCTGCGCGCCGGCACGGAACTCCCGCAGCTTACCGGCATTGGCGGTGGCGGCGTAGAGGACGGACGGGTTGGCAGGCGTCGAATTCAAGCGCTTGGGCCCGGGCGCGCGCTAGCGGGCGGGGAGGGTGAGCTTCAGGATTTCCTTTTGCAGGCCCAGGAGCTTGTCGATTCCCGGGCGCGCCGCTTCGGTCAGCTGGCGCAACTGGTCGAAGGAAAAGGGGCGGCCCTCGGCGGTGGCCTGGACCTCCACCAACTCGCCCGCGCCGGTGATCACCACGTTCATATCCACTTCGGCGGTGGAGTCCTCGCCGTAATTGAGGTCCAGCAACACTTCGCCGCCCGCCAGGCCCACGCTGATAGCGGCCACGTAATCGAGGAGGGGCTGGCGGCGCAAGACCTCGTGCTCGCGGAGCTTCTGGAAGGCCAAGCCCAGGGCTACGAGCGCCCCGGTGATGGAGGCGGTGCGGGTGCCGCCGTCGGCGCGGATGACGTCGCAGTCGATGTAGACGGTGCGCTCGCCGAGGGCGTGAAGGTCGGTGACGGCGCGCAGCGAGCGCCCGATGAGGCGCTGGATCTCCATGGTGCGGCCGCCCTGCCGCCCGCGCGTCACCTCACGCGGCGTGCGCGTGTCGGTGGCGCGGGGAATCATCGCGTACTCGCTGGTCACCCACCCCCGCCCGCTGCCCTTCAGGAAGGGCGGCACGCCGTCATCCACCGAGGCTGTGCAGATGACCTGCGTCTGGCCCACGCGGATGAGCGCCGAACCCTCGGCGCTGGAAATGAAGTGGGGAACAATTTCGACCGGGCGCATCTCGCCCGCCGCGCGCTGGTCGGAACGCAGCAGCTTGCCGTCGGCGTAAAGCAGCCCACTCAGTTTACGGGGTGTGGAGGACATAAGCCTTTCAGGGGGCCGGTTGGCCCAGAACCTGGCTGGGCACGAAGGGGCTCGTCAGGTCCACGTGACCTTCCAGTGTATCAACTTCCTGCCCTTGGATGAGAAACTTTACGCGCTTTACCGCCGGCACGTCGGCGCAAATGGAATCCACGATGGAATAGACCGCCAGCGTCTCGCTCTCGATGCCTGGCTGGAAGACGTTCAGGGCGCTGCTGGAAAGGTCGAGGTAGGCGGTGCCGTCGGTGGTCAGAAATACCGCGCGCACGTCGGTGGAAGGGGGCAGGGGACGGGTCTGGCCCTGCTGCGAACCCTCCATCAGCGCCAGCAGGACCTGGCGGATGCGGTCGGGATTGCTAGCGGCCAGGGTCATTTGCCGGGTTTCCTCAACCAGTGCGCCCTGGTCGATGGAGGGGAAATAGAGGGTGACGGTGGTGGTAGGGCCGGCCTGCGGTTCGAGCGCCGCTTCCTTCAAGCGCGCCCGTGCGGCGGCTTCGGTACGTTGACCGGATTGGACGACCATGCGCTTCTTGAGAACGTGCAGGTAGACGATCGCCAGCACGACTACGCCCACTACCACCAGGGCCAGCAGCTTGGCGCGTAAGGTCATGGCTTGGCGCCTCCGGGATGAAAAGCTTCGACCGCTGCCACCACCGCGCGCGCCAGCCCCTCTTGAAAGGAGGTGCTGAGCAACTGCGAGGGGTCCACGCTCGGCGCCAGGCTGCCTACTTCCAGGGCGACGGCGGGAGCGTCCACGCTGCGCAGCACGCGCACGGGGGCACGGTCCAGGCGCACCGCTACCACTCCCGGCACCGCCGCCAACTGGTCGCGCAAAGCAGCGCCGAGGGTCTGACTGGCCTGGAGGTGTGCGGCCTGCAAAGTTGCCCAGGGACGCAGCAGGGGCACGGTGGGGGCCGGTGGCGCCGCTGCGGGCGCGGCGGCAGGAGCCGTGGCGGACTGCGCGGCGGGAACCGCGGGGGCCGGCGGAGCAATGGGAAGGGTGGGCAGATACGTGTACACCGCCACCTGCGGGGTGCGGAACCCCAGGTTGCCGGCGTGAAAGGAGATGAAGGCCAGCGGGCGCGCGGCGTTGGCCGTCGCGTCGCGCTGGTCGAAGCCCGGGTCCGTGTCGCCCAGGCGCGTCAGCACCACGCGGTATTTCCCTGTGGCCAGAAGCGCCAGACGCGCGCGCATGGCCAGTTGCGCCACCAGGTTCTTTTCCACCACGCCGTTGGCGCCCTCGGCGCCCAGGTTGTTACCACCGTGCCCCGGGTCGAGCACCACGACGGGCAGGTTGGAGACGGGTTGCGGCGGCGGGAACGCAGGGGTCTGCTGCGCGGCAGCGGGTGGCGCTGTGGGGGCGGCCTCGGGTGGCGCGGCAGGTGGCGCTGCGGGAGACGTTTGGGCTACCTGCGGCTGCGACTTCAGCACGTCGGCGCGGATCGTCCGCCCGTGATCGGTGAGGACAGGGAAAAAATCCAGCCCTGGCTTGCCCGGGGTGATGATCAGCTTAGGCTCGCCGTCCTGGTCGTCGAACTGCACGCTGGCGACGTAGGGATTCTGGAATCGGATGCGGTGCTCGAGAGGCTGGATGGGCCGGCTGCCCAGAAAGAGGTACCACTTGCCGTTCTGGGAGGCGGTGCGCATGCTCACCGGCGCCGTAACGCTCACCGTCAGCCGCGCGCCCTCCGGCAGGTGCGTCAGGCGAACCGCAAAGGTGGCAGGGTGGACGGAACCGATAAACGCCCGGCGCGTCCCCTCCTGGTATTCCACCGGTTCCTTGACGATGCGCGGCAAAACTTTGGAAAGAAAATCCAGAGGCACCAGCCATAGTCCCTCTTCCACGCGCACTGCTTCGGCAAGGTTGATGCCTTTCTTGTCCACTTCCACTTTCTTTTTGCCGGAGCGGAACTTGAGCGTGGTACTGCCGAAGTAGACGGTCAGCGTGTCGGAACCTTCCTGTAGGCCGGTGACCGTGCCCACGGTGTTGAGGACGCGCAGCAAGGAAAAGTACTGAGTGTGCCCGAGAGCTCGCAACGGGACCAGCTGGTGGGAACCGGGGAGGTAAAAGACGAAGTTGTCGCTGCGCAAGGCGCGGGCGGGCCAGAAGAGGAAAAGCAGCCCCAGCGCCGCCCCCAGCATCAGGTAGCGGCGGCGCCGTGCTTGAAGCCGCCAGAATCGCGTCAGGTCGCCCAAACCTTCGTCGCCCTCGAGCCGCTCGTTTGCCCGCCGCTCGGAATCGCCGCTTCATTCTACAGCAAGGCCGATAGGCGGTTCAACGAAGCGGCGGCGTGGCGCGGCCTACGATCCGCTAAAAAGGGGGGTGCAGGGGCAAGTTGCTTGCCCCTGCATAGGTGGCGGGTAGAACTGAGGCTTCGATCGCCCTTGCAGAACCTAACGGCCTTGCGGTCCCTGGGACGCTGGCGGCCCGCCTTGCGGCCCGTTGGCGCCCGGCCCTCCCCGGCTGCCGCGGCGTTCCTGGCGGAACTCCCGCAACTTCTGTTGCTGCTCGGGGGTGAGGATGGACTGGGCCTTGTGGCGCGCCTTGGCGCGCACCTGGCGAATGCGCGCGCGCTGCTGCTGCGGCGTGAGCGACGTATTCTGGCGAATCGCCTGGATGCGCTCCCGCGCCTGGCGGTGAATCCGGTGCATTTCCTGTTGCTGTTGCGGGCTCAAACCCAGGTCAGGACGCTCACGGCGCATCCGGTTTCCCGGCCCACCGGCCTGCTGTGCGGCGCCCAGAGCGGGCACCAATAAAAGCCCCATCATGACGGCTAAGACTCCCATAACGCTAACCTTATGCTGTCGCATTGGACCTCGTCTCCTTGGAGGGTTGTAGTTTCGCCCTCGCACTGGAAACACGGCGGGAAGGGAAAAGTTGCGGGGGGAAGGAGAGGCGCGCCCAAAAAGCGCCGGCACGCTACAAATAAAATGGGGAGCCCGAACACTTCCGGGTTCCCCATTTTCCTGTTTCTTGTCGCCGGTGGCGGCGCCCGTCGGCCCCGCGCCCGGTACGCACCGCAAGAGCGGTGTGATTATTCAAGTTCCAGGTCTGTGCCGGGTGGAGTCATTTCTCCTCCCATGCGCATACCTATTACTTACTCCCCTTGAAGGCCGAATGCAAGGAAATCCGGACCGAGAATTAGGCCATCGGAATAACTTGCAGGAATGATAACCGGCGGGTGAAAATACTGGCCTTTTCCATGAATCCATTTTCAGCCCGACGGGGCGAAACGCCGCACATTTCATCATCCCGGCAGAAGTATTCAATGTAGCTAGTGCCTGGTAACTTAGTAGATGACACTTTGTCATAGTGTAATTTGTTCCTGCGAGATATCTATAACTCAAAATATGCTTGACATAAAAGGCGGAGCGCGTTAGTTGTGGGGCGAGCGCTGGTGGGTCTTCTCGCCTCTATTTATATCTTCCACGGAAGGTCGAATCCCTTTCTGTACGGACTTTTCTATTCACTCTAACGACCTGAGGGGCCACGGGGCTACGGGCAGTCCGAGGGCTACTGGAACCGAACCGGTTCCTCAGGCGACGAGAAGATTGGGAGGAGACCTTCATGAGACGGCACGCGGCGGTTTCTCTATCACTTCTAGGTGCCCTTCTGTGCGCGGCCTCGTTGGCCTGGGGTCAGGCTACGACGTCGCTGCGCGGGACGATTGCCGATCCCTCGGGTGCGGTAGTACCCGGCTGCGCGGTCACGCTCAGCAGCGCGCAAACGGGTTTCCTGCGCCGGACCACCAGCGGTCCGGACGGCGTCTATGAATTTCTTGCGGTGCCTCCCGGCACCTACCGGCTGCAAGTCGAAGCCCAGGGTTTCCAGAAATACGTGCGCGAGAAAGTGGAGTTGCTCGTCAAGCAGCCGGCGACGGCGGGCGTCACCCTGAAGGTGGGGCGCGCCTCGCAGACGGTCGAGGTCACCTCGGGCGCGGCGATGCTGAACACCAGCGACGCCACGCTGGGGGCGGCGATCGGCGAGCGCGCGGTGGAGCAGTTGCCCCTGGAGGCGCGCGAGGTGGCGGGGCTATACGCCTTGCAGCCCGGCGTCGCTTATCTCGGCAACCGCACGGACATCAACCTGGACACCGACACGCGCAGCGGGGCGGTGAACGGCGCGCACAGCGACCAGTCCAACATTACCATTGACGGGCTGGACGCCAACGACCAGGGCAACGGGTACGCGTTTACCTCCGTGCTGCGCATGAATCCCGATGCCATCGCGGAGTTCCGCGTCACCACCACCAATTACAACGCCGACCAGGGACGCTCCTCGGGCGCCCAGGTGGCCCTGGTGACCAAGAGCGGCACCAATCAGTTCCACGGCTCGCTCTACGAATATCACCGCAACACGGCCACCAGCGCCAACGACTATTTCCTCAAGCTGGCGCAGCTGGGCAGCGGTGAGAAGAACCAGGCGCCCAAGCTGATCCGCAACATTTTCGGCGGGTCGATCGGCGGGCCGATCAAGCGCGACCGCGCGTTCTTCTTTCTCAACTTCGACGGACGGCGCGACGCGCAGGAAGAGAGCGTCGTGCAACCCGTTCCCAGCGCCACGCTCCGCCAGGGCACCATCGGTTACCCCTATTGCCCGGGCGGCAACTACGACGCGGACGGAAACTGCAACGTGGCTTTAGAGACCCAGTACCTGACCGCGGCGCAGCTCACGGCGATGGATCCGATGAGCGTCGGCCCCAGCGCTGCGGTGCTCGACTACTTCAATACCTTCCCGCTGCCCAACGACAACACGGTGGGCGACCGGCTGAACTACTCCGGCTACCGCTTTCCGGGCCGCGTGCACCGGCGGTTCGATACGTACATCGGACGCCTGGACTACCACCTGACCGCGAGCGGCAACCAGAACCTGTTCTTCCGCGGCAACCTGCAGCCCTACGATTTTGATTCCGGCGTGCCTTACCTCCCGGGCCGCCAGTCGTTGCAGGCCACCGAGGACTTTTCCAAAGGCCTGGCCGTGGGCTACACCAACGTCATCAGCCCCACGCTGGTCAACCAGTTGCGCTACGGCCTGACGCGGCAGAGCCGCGCCGTGCTGGGCAACTCCAATCTGCCCTGGATCTATTTCCGCAACCTCAATGACAGTGGTCAAGTGACGCGCACCCACCGCTTCACCATGCCCGTCCACAACTTTGTGGACGACCTTTCGTGGGTGAAGGGAACGCATTCGTTCTCCTTCGGCACCAACATCCGCTTCATTCGCACGGCGCGCAACAGCCTGGAGAGTTCGTTCAGCTACGGGGTCACCAACGCCTCGTGGCTGGCCGATGCGGGGATTGCCGGCACGGGCAGCTATTTCGACCCCGAGGCCTACGGCTACCCGGCCGTGGACGAAAGCTTCGGCAATTCCTACGACTACCCGCTCATCGCCATGCTGGGCGCGGTGACGGAAATCGACGCTCAGTACAACTACAACAAGCAGGGCGATTTGCTGGCCCAAGGATCGCCGATCGTCAGGCACTTCGCGTTGAATGAGTACGAATTTTACGCCCAGGACGCCTGGCGCATCCGTCCCAACTTCACCGTCACTTACGGCCTGCGCTGGGGCATCGAGCCGGCGCCCTGGGAAACCACCGGCTTGCAGGTGGTGCCCAACGTCAACATGGCGCAGTGGTTCAACCAGCGCGCGCTGAACATGAACCAGGGCATCGGTTCCAACCAGGATCCCTTGCTGCAGTTCGACCTGGGCGGGCCGGTCAACAACGCGCCGGGTCTCTATCCGACCTCCAAAGCCAATTTGGCCCCGCGCTTGGCCCTGGCCTACTCGCCGAACCCGAAGTCGGGCTGGTTGAAGACACTATTCGGGGAAGGGGGCAAGACCGCCATTCGCGCCGGATTCGGGATGGTTTACGATCACTTCGGATTGGCGCTGCTCAACACCTTCGACCAGAACGGCTCGTTCGGGCTTTCCACCATTCTCACCAATCCTTCCGCCACCCAGACATTGGACTGTGCGCCGCGCCTGACCAGCGTCAACTCGGTTCCCACTCAGGGGTGCGGCGGTACCGTCTTTGCCGATGCGCCACCGGGCGGCTTCCCGCAGACTCCTCCCGTCGCCGGGCCGGGAAGCTGGGCCATCGCCTGGGGCCTCGACAACACCCTCAAGACCCCCTATTCCTACATGCTCGACTTCTCCATCACCCGCGAACTGGGGAACAACATGAGCCTGGAGGCCGCCTACGTCGGCCACCTCTCGCACCGCCTGCTGGTGCAGGAGGACCTAGCCATGCCGCTCAACTGGAAGGACCCCGCCACCGGGATCGACTACTTCACGGCGGCGGCGCGTCTCTCGGCGCTGGCCAACGCCGGCTATACCACCGCGGACATCACCGACGCGCTGGTGGGTTCGACGGCGCAGTTCTGGGCCCACCTGTTCGGCACCATGCCTTCCGGCGGCTACCCGTTCTGGAGCTGGTCCAACTATGCGGGGACGACCAGCACCTCCGCGTCCCAGGTGGCTTTCGATCTGTTCAGCGATCCCACCGACGGCTACCTGCACAACGAGACTACCGCGCTGGCCATTCTCGACCTGGATGGCGACCCGATGACGCCCGTCACCGGGCTCTACACCTTTTACAACGCTCAATACTCCTCGCTCTACGCCTGGAGGTCGATTGCCAACGCTTCCTATCACGCCCTCCAGGTGTCGCTGCGGCGGCGCATGTCGCAAGGCATGCAGTTTGACTTCAACTACACCTGGTCAAAGTCCATGGACCTGATGTCGGACGCCGAGCGCATCGGCTGGGTGGGCGGACTGGGAGGCGAGATCATCAACTCCTGGAACCCCAACCAACTGCGCGCCGTTTCCGACTTCGACACCACGCACCAGATCAATACCAACTGGATCGTGGAGTTGCCCTTTGGCAGGGGGCGGGCGCTGGGAAGCAACGTCAGCGGTGTGGCCGAGGCGCTGATCGGCGGCTGGCAGACTTCCGGCATCATGCGCTGGACCACCGGCTTCCCGGTCAACGTCTTCAACGGCTACTACTGGGCCACCAATTGGGAGCTGGGCGGCCAGGCCTCGGTCATTGACAAACCCCCCGCCACCCAGACCACCAAGAACGCCGACGGCACGGTGAATATGTTCGCCGACGCGAATACTGCCATCGACGCTTTCCGCTACGCGCTGCCGGGCGAATCCGGCTCGCGCAACCCCATCCGTGGCGACGGCTTCTTTAGTTGGGACATGAGTCTGGCTAAGCGCTGGAAGATGCCCTACAAGGACAGCCATAGCCTGCAATTCCGTTGGGAAGTCTTTAACGTTCCCAACGCCACGCGCTTTGACGTGCAGTCGCAGCCTCCCGAGCTCGATGAATCCACCGCGTTCGGGAATTACACGCGCCTGCTCACCAATCCGCGCATCATGCAGTTCGTGCTCAGGTACGAATTCTAGGCCACGCTCACAGGCACGGGGACCGGCTCGCAACCGGTCCCCGGGCCACACAAGGTTCGCTTGCCGGCAACGCAAGCGGGTCGGGGTAGAATTAGGACTAGCTCCACGTTGATTCGG
>JBJKQV010000158.1:0-4893 GCA_046704985.1 Terriglobia bacterium | reverse complement strand
GGCGCGCTCCGCCACCAGCGTCGCGGCGCTCTGCATGCGCTCGGCGGTGCCCAGCGAAGTCCCTCCGAATTTCATCATCAGCAACGGCTGCTTCTTTTCACTTGCCACTGCGGTTCTCTCCCCAGTTTGTGCGCGGCCGGGCCGGGTCGCATAGCGCGACGGACCGGGCCCGCGGGTTGCCGGGCCCGGCTAGCGCTTCGTCTTGGCCGGGGAAGCGCCTCCGGACCGGGGCGCCTGGCTGGATTCGCGTACCACGTCGATGAAAATCTTGGCCGGAAGCGACAGGTAGCGATCGCGGCGGTAAATCAATCCCAGCTCGCGGTAAAGCTTCTGGCCGTTCAGGGGAATGAGCTGGAGCAATCCCGCGGCCACTTCCGCTTGCGCGTACGTGCGGCTGATGAGCGAGATGCCCAACCCCGCTCCCACGAATTTCTTGATGGTTTCCACACTCGCCAGTTCCATGGAAATCTGCAGCCGGTCGCGGTAGCTGCGAAAGAGCCGGTCAATCGCCACCCGCGTGTGCCCGGTCTTGGGCAGGATGAGGGGGAATTGCGCCAGCTCTTCCACGCTGACGCTGCGCTTGCCGGCCAGCGCGTGCCCCTGCGGCACCACCACCTGCACCTCGTCGCGAAACAGCGGAGTGACCTCCATGTTGGCGGCCGTCTGCGGCAAGGTGACGATGCCCAGGTCGAGCGCGCCTTCCTGCACTTTCTGCAGAATCTTGTGGCTGAAATTGCGATAGATGCTGATCTGCACCAGCGGGTAGAGCCGCTTGAAGTGCGCGAAGGTCTTGGGCAGCACATAGAGGCAGGTGGCCTCGTTGGCGCCCATGTAGAGCTTGCCGCGCGGCGTCTGGTTGATCTCGGCGATGGCCTGCAGCGCCTCTTTTTGCAGGTCCAGGATCTTTTCCGCGTAGCGCCGCAGGATCTCGCCCGCCGGCGTGAGCAGCACTTTCTTGCCGCTGCGGTCGAAGAGTTTCTCCCCGCACTCCTGCTCGAGCAGGCGGACCTGGGCGCTGATGGCGGGCTGGGTGCGGTAGATTTTTTCCGCAGCTCGTGAGAAGCTGCCAAGCTTGGCAACCTCTAAAAAGCTGGCTAGCTGGTCATAATCCATGGTTTTGGGTTAATCTAAAAGACTGATTGTATCAAATCCGGGGCGAGCTGGGATGAAATGTTGGTTTGGCGGTGCGGAAACAGCGGTTTTCCGCGCACCCTTGCCCCTTGTGAGGGAGACCGATGAAGTCACGTTATGGAATTCTGGCCGCACTCATCCTGGGAGTGGCGGTGCTGGCGGGGTGCAACAAGACGCGCGACGTGGGCATCGCCAAAAACGCCGGCCCCGTGGTGACGCCGGGAAGCAATCAGGCCGCCGGCGTCGCGTGGGACATGCCCTCCGCTTGGACCCGCGAGCACGACCGCGCCATGCGCATCGCCACCTACAGTATCCCGGCCGCCCACGGTGAAACCGAGGGCGCCGAGTGCGGCGTCTTTTACTTCGGTGTCGGCCAAGGGGGAAGCGTCCAGGCCAACGTTGACCGCTGGGCCGGCGAGTTCGAGACTGCAAACGGCAAACCGGCGCGCCAGGCCGCGCAGGTCCAGAAGACCAGCATCGCGGGCGCGGAAGTGACCACCGTGCGCTGCGCGGGCACCTATCTGGCGCCGAGCATGGGGATGGGATCCCCGGCGGTGAAGAAGCCCCACTACGCCCTGCTGGGCGCGATCGTGGAAGCGCCGCACGGGTTGGTCTTCTTCAAGCTGACCGGCCCCGAGAAGACCGTCGACGCCGCGCAGCCCGCTTTCCAGTCCATGCTCGACAGCCTGCGCCGCCGCTGAGGCGGAAGACGAAGTGCGGGCGCGCCGGCGCCCGGCGTAGCGCTGCCCTTCAGGGCAGCATCGGCAAGGGCGCTTGCCCGCGGCGCCGCTGAAGTGCTCACCGGGGCGGAAAGGTCTCACCGCGAGCGCGCAGAGCGCGGAAATCCCGCCAAGAGCCGCGCATTGCCGCGTGCCGCCGATTGACTTTGCCGCCCGCCGACGACTACCATCGAAAGGTGAAATTCTCCAAGCAGCCGATGGTGGCGCTGGCCGCACTGGTGGCGATGGTGGCGCTGATTGCGGGTGTGCCGCCGGCGGCGCGCGCTCAGACTTCGGAAGCGGCGCTGGAAAATCGCGTCGCCGCGGAACTGGGCGCCGGCGACCTGGCGCAGGCCGCGCAGGAAGCCCGCCGCGCCCTAAAGCTCTATCCCCGCTCCGCGGTTCTCCACCAGATGCTGGGCGCGGCGCTTTTCAAAAGCGGCGACCGCGCGGGCGCGCGCGAGGCTTTCCAGCAGGCAATCAAGCTCAATCCCCGCCTGCCGCAGAGCTACCTGGACCTGGCGCTGGTGGAGTTGAGCGCCAACCGCCTGCCCCAGGCGGTGCCGCCGCTGCGCGAATACCTGCGCCTCGAGCCCCGCAACGCCGAAGCCCACCTGCTGCTGGGCCGCGCCGAGCACAATCTCAACGAGACCATGCCCGCCATCCGCGAGTTCGAGAAGGCGCTCACGCTCCAGCCCCGCCTGCCGCTCGCCCACTATCACCTCGGCTACGCTTACCAGAGTTTGGGGCGGCTGGACGACGCGCTGGCGCAATTCCAGAAAGAGATGGCGCTCAATCCGCGCTTCTACGACAGCTACTGGCTGGCGGGCAACATCGAGCTCGACCGCCGGCACCTCGACGCGGCAGAGAAATATTACCGCGGGGGTTTGGAGGCGCGGCCCGGCGGGTTGGAGGCGCTCTACGGCTTGGCGCGCGTCGAAATGGCGCGCGGCCAATACCAGCCCGCCGCGCAGAAGCTCGAGCAGGTGGTCGAGCGCCAACCCGACAACGTCGAGGCGCACTACAAGCTGGCGCAGGCCTACCAGCGCCTGAAGCGTGCGGCGGACGCGGCGCACCAGTTCAAGATCGTCGCCGAGCTGCACGCCCGCGAGCGCAGCCGCTCGAGCGGCATCGCCGGCGAGCGGCCGTGACGCGGCTTCGCGCGCCCGCCGGCCACAGGGGGAAGGCAAATTGAAAACACAAGCCCACCCGCGGCGCGCGCGCTGGATGTTTGCTGCTGCCGCGCTGCTGATCCTGGCCCTGCCTTTTTACGCCACCGAAAAGCCGCGCCCAAAACCGCCGCCGCGCGAGCGCTTTGTGGACGTGGCGCGGCAGGCGGGCATTCATTTCACCCTCACGAGCGGCGGCCCCGCGAAGAGCTACATCATCGAGGCCAAGGGCGGCGGCGGAATTGCCTGGATTGACTACAACAACGACGGCTATCCCGACCTCTTCCTGGTGAACGGCTGCACGTTCGAATTGTGGCGCGCCCATCGTTGCCCGCGCTCGCACCTTTTCCGCAACAACCGCAACGGCACCTTCACCGACGTTTCCGCTTCCTCCGGGCTCGACCACCGCGGCTGGGGCATGGGTGTCTGCGTGGGCGATTACAACAACGACGGCTGGGACGATCTTTACGTCACCTATTACGGCTCGAACGTCCTCTACCGCAACAACGGCAACGGCACCTTTAGCGACGTCACCGAGAAGGCGGGCGTGGCCGGGCACGGCTGGGGCATGGGCTGCGCCTTCGGCGATCCCTCCAACGACGGGCACCTGGACCTCTACGTGGCCAACTACGTGGACGTAGACATCAACCACCTGCCCGCTCCCGGCTCGGCGCCCAACTGCACCTATCGCGGCATCTCGACCTTCTGCGGCCCCCGCGGCCTGCCCGGCGGGCGCGACATTCTGTTTCACAACAACGGCAACGGCACTTTCTCCGACGTCACCGCGCGCGCCGGCATCGACCCCGACCGTTACGCGGGCCTGGGCGTGGTGATGGGCGACTTCGAGCACAACGGCCGCCAGGACATCTACGTCGCCAACGATTCCACGCCCAGCGCCCTCTACCGCAACAATGGCGACGGGACCTTTACCGACGTCGCGCCGCAGGCGGGCGTCGCCTACAGCAACCAGGGGCAGGAACAGGCGGGCATGGGCGTGGACCTGGGCGACTACCTGAACAACGGCCGCCTGGACCTCGTCAAAGGCAATTTCTCCGACGATTACAACAACCTCTACCGCAACAACGGCGACGGCACTTTCACCGACGAGGCCTACCCGGCCGGCCTGGGCGGCGTCACCTGGCGCTTCACCACCTTCGGCAGCGTCTTCCTCGATTACGACAACGACGGCTGGCCCGACATTTTCTTTGCCGACGGCCAGGTCTTTCCCCAGATCGACCGCTACCAGACGGGCATCACCTACGCGGAGCGCAACCTGCTGTTCCATAATCTGCACGACGGGCGCTTCCGCGAGGTGGGCCTGGAGTCGGGGCCGGGCCTCGCCCTGCGCAAGGTGAGCCGCGGCGTCGCCGTCGCCGACTACGACAACGACGGCGGCCTGGAATTGGCCGTCTCCAACATGAACGCCTCCCCCGACCTGCTCCGCCTCGAACGCCGGAACCCCAACCACTCGATTCTCGTAAAGACCATTGGGGTGGAAAGCAACCGCGACGGCATCGGCGCGGAGGTGACGGTGGTGGCGGGGGGGCTCACGCAGTTCGGCGAGGTGCACAGCGGCGGCAGCTACCTCTCCTCCAGCGACCTGCGCCTGCACTTCGGCCTCGGCCAGGCCAAGAGCATCGAGCGCGTGGAGGTCCGCTGGCCGAGCGGCAAGACCGACGTGGTCCGCAACCCGCCCGAAGACGCCGTGCTGGTGGTGAAGGAAGGCGCGGGGTTGATCCGCAGCGTGCCTTATGGCCGCACCGCCGCGCGCGGCCGCTGACTGACCAGGCAAGTGTGATAGGCTAGAAAGCTAGGCGATGGACGCGAGCGCGAAAATGCGGCGGGGCGCGGGGCGCCGCGGGCTGGCGCTCCTC
>JBJKQV010000157.1:0-9817 GCA_046704985.1 Terriglobia bacterium | reverse complement strand
CCCCGGGCATGCTATCGACTTGAGGAAGCAGCCGACCCTCTACGTGGTCGGCTACGCCCACCTCGACACGCAATGGCGATGGGAGTATCCCCAGGTCATCGACGAGTATCTCAGCAAGACGATGCGCAACAACTTCGCGCTCTTCCAGAAGTATCCGCACTACATCTTCAACTTCACGGGCGCCAACCGCTACATGATGATGCAGGAGTATTACCCCGCCGACTTCGCACGCCTGAAGAAGTACGTGGCGGCGGGGCGCTGGTTCCCGGCCGGCTCTTCGATGGAGGAAAACGACGTCAATTCCCCCTCGCCCGAATCCATCATCCGCCAGGTGCTTTACGGCAACGAGTATTTCCGCAAGGAGTTCGGCAAGGCGAGCGACGAGTACATGCTGCCGGACTGTTTCGGATTCCCCGCTTCCCTGCCCAGTACGCTGGCGGCGGCGGGCATCAAGGGATTCTCCACCCAGAAGCTTTCCGCCGCCTGGCAGCCCGCCCCGCACGTGGGAGGCCCCGACTCGCCCGAGAAAACTCCGGAAGGCATCCCCTTCAACGTGGGCCTTTGGATAGGTCCGGACGGCAAGAGCATTATCGCCGCGCTCAACCCGGAAAACTACGTCAGCAATGTTTACACCGACCTGAGCCGCAACAACCCGCAGCCCGCTCATCCCATCTCCGGCTACACCTACGACTGGCCCGACCGCGTCAACCTGGACGGGAAAGTGACGGGCGTCTACGCCGACTACCACTACGTGGGCACCGGCGACATCGGCGGTTCGCCCACCGAGGAGTCGGTGAAGCTGATGGAAGCCATCATGACCAGGGGCAAGGCCGCCCTGCCTCCCTCCGTCTACGCCCCCGCGGGTTCGGAAGTCACCCCGCCCCCGTCGGCCCCGCTGGTCCGCATGGGCACCGGCCCTCTCCACGTCATCTGGTCGGACGCCGACCAGATGTTTCGCGATATCAAGCCCGGCGAAACGGCGCGCATGCCGCGCTACAAGGGCGACCTGGAATTGATCAACCACTCGGCGGGATCCATTACTTCCGAGACCTATCACAAACGCTGGAACCGCATGAACGAGAATCTGGCCAGCGCCGCCGAGCAGACGTCGGTGGCGGCAGCGTGGCTGGGCGGACGGCCCTACCCGCAGCCGCGCCTCAACCACGCCTGGCGGCTGGTTCTGGCCGGACAGTTCCACGACACCATGGGCGGCACGGCCACTCCCAAATCCTACGAGTACGCCTGGAACGACGACGTGATCGCCATGAACCAGTTCGCGGGCGTGATTTCGAGCGCCACCCAGGACGTGGCCTCGGCCCTCGATACCCGGGGCGAGGGAATTCCCGTGGTGGTTTACAACTCGCTGAACGTCGCGCGCCAGGGCGTGGTCGAGGCGCGGCTGTGGTTCCCGGAGGGCGCCCCTCAGGCGGTGCGCGTCGTCGGCCCGGACGGCCAGGCGGTGCCTTCGCAGATCGAAAACGTGCGCGGCAAGTCCGCACAAGTGGTCTTTGTGCCCAAGGTTCCTTCGATCGGCTACGCGGTCTACCACGTCGAGGCCGCCCAGGCGCCTTACGCTTCGTCGGACCTTCAGGTGAGCGACTCGTCGCTCGAAAACGCCCGATACCGCGTGAAGATTGACGCCAACGGCGACGTCGCGAGCATTTTCGACAAGAAGTTGAACCGCGAGCTGCTCTCCGCGCCCATCCGCATGGTGATTCTGACCGACAACCCCACGCACTGGCCGGCCTGGAACATGGACTACGACGACGAGGTGCGGCCGCCGCGCACCATCGTCAGCGGCCCGGCCGAGGTGCGCGTGGTCGAGCGCGGCCCGGCGCGCGTGGCGGTGGCAATCACCCGCCAGGCCGAGAACTCGCGCTTTACGCAGACGATTCGCCTCTCGGCGGGCGCGGCGGGCAACCGCGTGGTGTTTGCCGACGCGATTGACTGGATGGCCAAGGCGGCCAACCTGAAGGTGGAGTTCCCGCTCGCCGCCTCCAATCCCCTCGCCACCTACAACTGGGAGGTGGGAACCGTCCAGCGTCCCAACGAGATGGAGCGGCAGTTCGAAGTGGCGTCGCATCGCTGGATCGATCTCACCGACCAGAGCGGTTCGTACGGCGTGACCCTCCTCACCGGCGACAAGGTGGGGTCCGACAAGCCCAACGACCACACCCTGCGCCTCACCCTGATGCGCACCCCCGGAACGCGCGGCGGCTACCACGACCAGGCAACGCAGGATTGGGGACACCACGAGCCCATCTTCGGGCTGGCCGCGCACGCCGGCGGCTGGCAGCAGGCCTCGACCGATTGGCAGGCTTACGAGCTCGACGAGCCGTTGATGGTCTTCGCTACTTCTGCGCACCCCGGCGCGCTGGGCAAGGAATTTTCGTTGCTTCAGGTCAGCAACCCGCGCGTGCGGCTGATGGCACTGAAGAAGGCCGAAGCGGGCAACGACGTGGTGGTGCGGCTGGTGGAAATGAGCGGCGAAAAGGAGCCGGACGTGCGCGTTTCGTTCGCGGCGCCGGTTCTGGCGGCGCGCGAAGTCAACGGCCAGGAGCAGCCCCTGGGCCCGGCGACGGTGAAGAACGGCGCGCTGGTGGCTTCCTTCAGTCCCTACGAGCCGCGCAGCTTCGAGGTGAAACTGGCGCCGGCGCGCGTGCGCGTGAAACCGCCCGCTTCGCGCCCCGTCGAGCTCCGCTATGACACCTCAGTCGCGACCGACGACGGCCGGCCCGCCGAAGGCTGCTTTGACTGCAACCTGAACGACCAGGACGCGCCGCAAGGCAAGGCCCTGGCGGCCGAGATGCTTCCGAAGGAGCTCGCTTACGACGGCATCCATTTCCGCCTCGCCCCGGCGGGCGAAGGGCGCCGCGACGCCGTGACCGCGCGCGGGCAGACGATCGAGCTACCCAAAGGAAAGTACAACCGCGTCTATCTGCTCGCCGCCTCCTACGACGGCGACCAGAAGGCGGAGTTCCTGGCCGGCTCCAGGCCCGTGAAGCTGAGAATCGAAGATTGGGGCGGCTTCATCGGGCAGTGGGACACCCGGACGTGGAACGAGAAGCAGGTGGAAGAACCCGTCCCTCCCGCACCCGCACCCGGCGACCACAGCTGGCGAGCCGAGCGCGCGCGGAGGATTCGCGCCTACGTGAAGCAGCACGGGCCCATCACGCACACCGAACTCGAATATACGGGTCTCAAGCCGGGCTTCATCAAGCGCGCTCCGGTGGCCTGGTTCGCCTCGCACAACCACGCTTCCGACGGGTCGAACGAAGCCTACGCCTATTCCTACTTGTTCGCCTTTACGCTGAAACTGCCGGAAGGCGCGACCACCCTGACGCTGCCCGATAATCCCCACATCCGCATTCTGGCGGTGACGGCGGCGGAAACGGCCCCGGGCGTCCGCGCCGCGCACCCGCTCTACGATACGCTGCGGCGCGACGCGCGGGCTCTCGCCTGGATGAAAGAACACGCCCAGCCCGCCGCGGCGGTCCCCGGCGCCGGCAGGCCGTAAAAGCAGGCAGGGGAACAGACGGCCTGTCGTGCTCCCGTAGCGCTGACCTTTAGCCCAGCATCCGTCGCCCGCCTGCCGCAGGCGGGGCTGACGGACTGACCTTCAGCCAAGCACCTGCCGGGCTAAAGTGCGTAGCGCAGACCGCCGCCTCTGCGGTCTGCGGCTTTTCAGGTTGCTATGGAACACCCGCGGACCGCGAAACCGGCGGTCCGCGCTACCCCCCGTCACCTTCTCGCGTATAGTTGTGCTTAAGAGGATATGATGCCCAAGAGACGGATGTTGCGTTTCACCCTTCCTATCGCCGGCCTTATGATGTCGCAGATTTTTCCTCACGAAAGGTCCGCGCAGGCGGCTCTCCCTGAGCAGCCGCACCTCGAAGTCTCCATTGAGGCCCCGGCTGTCTCGTTGGATTCTTTTGTCCCCGCAGCAAGTGGCGTGCCGGTTCAGAGCTATTCCTCTTGGTGGAATGCCTTTTCAGAGTAAGAACGGCTCTGGACCGCGAAACCGGCGGTCCGCGCTACGCGCTCCATTGTCGCGGATTGACGCCTACCACGAGCAGCCACAACGTGAGCGACCCTTCTCCCACGATTCCGGGAATAAGGATGTAGGCACCCAGATGATGAACCAGCGAGGGTGAGACAAAGGTCAAATAAGCCAAGCCGGCAAACGCCATCAGCAAGCCTAGGATGCGAGGCAGGAAAGTCGAGCGAAAGATCAGGTAGCCGATCAGCAGGCAATGGATTGCGAAGGGGACGAGTGAGAGGGCGTCGAGCCTATCGAAAGCGGCCGCGGAACGTACGGAACCGAAAAGGTTCAGGTGGCCGAAATAGCTCAACGAGTCGACCGCCAGCATCGCCACTAAGATGAGCCGGAAAATCGCCGCAAGCGATGAGAGCCCCGCACTTACCGGCTTAAACAGGAGATAAAAAATGAGGGCCACACCGGTATCACACATGAGCGTGATGGCCATTCTGGCCGGCGTCGCGGTCGCAGCCCCGACGGGAGCCGCGATAAAGATGAGCACGTAAAGGGATCCCGCGACTCTGGCCAACAAACGCGGCGACGCCCCACGAATTCGCCCGGCGATTTCAGTTGTGCCGATATTTCTCCTCCTTGCGCCGGCGAACCTGAACTGCGTGCAAGGTCATCCCCGATGCCGATCGTTGCAACCGGAGCGCCCGACGGCAGAGCTAACGCTTACGCACGGGTTTGCGGACGGCGTAAGAGCTGAGGACCTGCATGTAGTTGACGCGCTCGAAGGCGGAGGGATCGCCCACCGACCGCCGCGCCATGCTGCCCTGCATCTGCTGGATGGATTCGTATTCGTGTTCCTCCATCCAGGCCTTGACCTCCTTCAACACCTTGCCCAGGTGCTCGATGCCGTGCTTGAGCAGCGCGGAGGTCATCATGGCGGCGCGCGCGCCGGCCATCATGCACTTCAGAACGTCGCGTCCCGTGTGCACGCCGCCGGTAATCGCCAGGTCGGCTTTGACCCGGCCGAACAGAATCGCCACCCAGCTCAGGCGGGGGAGCAATTCGTAGGAAGTGCTCAGCTCCAGCGTCTGGGTCACCTCCAGGGCGTCGAGATCGAAATCGGGCTGGTAGAAACGGTTGAAAAGCACCAGCCCGCTCACCGCCAGCTCATCCAGCCGCGCCGCGGCGTTGGCCATGGAGCTGAACATGGGGCTCAGCTTGACGGCCAGGGGCACGTTGACCGAGGTCTTCACGTCGGCGACCAGGTCCGTGTACATCTCCTCGATCTGGTCTCCGGTCACCTCGGGGTCGGTTGCCAGGAAGTAGGTGTTCAACTCGATGGCGTCCGCGCCCGCTTCCTGCATCATGCGCGCGTAGCGGGTCCACCCGCCGCGCGAGATGCCGTTCAGGCTGCCGATCACCGGGATGCCCACGCTCTTCTTGGCGCGCGCCAGGTGTTCGAGATACCCGTCCGGCCCCAGGTTGTAGCTCTTCAGGTCGGGCAGATAGCTGAGGGACTCGGCGTAGCTTTCCGTGCCGTGCTCCAGCCAGCGGTTCAGCTCGCGACTCTCCACCTCGACCTGTTCCTCGAAGAGCGAGTGCATGACGATGGCCGCCGCTCCGGCGTCTTCCATGCGGCGGATATTGTCCAGGTCCTTCTGCAGAGGCGAAGCAGAGACCACCACAGGGTTCTTGAGTTTCAATCCCAGATAAGTCGAAGAGAGATCCATTACCGTTTCACCTCCTGCGAAGAGTGCGCGAGCTCGGCGGTCTTGTTTTCGTCGGTCACGGGAGCCGCCGCCAGGCTCTTGTAAAGTCTCCAGCGGCTGTCGACGTCTTCCTGGGCCAGCCGGACCATTTCCCGGGCGGTCTCAGGGTCGCTGTTCCTGAGAATCGTGAACCGCGCCTCGTTGTACATGTACTTTTCGATGGGAATACTGGGCGGGCGCGAGTCCAATTGCAGGGGGTTCTTGCCCTCCCGAACGCGATCGGGGTTGTAACGCAGCAGCGGCCAGAAGCCCGACTGCACTGCCGCCTTCTGCTGATCCATGCCGTACACCAGGTCGTAGCCGTGCGCGATGCAGTGGCTGAAGGCCAGGACGATCGAGGTGCCTTCGTAGGCCTCCGCCTCCAGAATGGCATTGACGGTCTGCATGTCGCCGCCGCCCATCGCCACCCGGGCCACGTAGACGTTGCCGTAATTCATGGCCATGAGCGCCAGGTCCTTCTTGGCCGTCTCCTTGCCGGCAAAGGCAAAACGCGCCACCGCGCCGCGCGGCGTGGCTTTGGAGCGCTGGCCGCCGGTGTTGGAGTAGACCTCCGTGTCGAGCACCAGGATGTTGACGTTGTAGCCGGAGGCGAGCACGTGGTCGAGCCCGCCGTAGCCGATGTCATAGGCCCAGCCGTCCCCGCCCACGATCCAGACGCTCTTCTTCACCAGCGAATCGGCCACCGCCAGCAGGTCACGCGCCTCGGGAATTGCCAGCCCCGCCAGCTTTTCCTTCAAGAGCTTCACGCGCTGCCGCTGTTCGTTGATGCCCGACTCCTTCGACTGGTCGGCCTTGAGCAGCGCGCCCACCAGCTCTTCGCCGATGGTCGCGGCGTGGCGCCGCAGCAGCTCGTGCGCGTACTTCTCCTGCTGATTGATGGCCAGCCGCATCCCCAGCCCGAATTCGGCGTTGTCCTCGAACAGGGAGTTCGACCACGCCGGCCCCAGGCCCTGGGAGTTGACCGTAAAGGGCGTGGTGGGAAGGTTGCCGCCGTAAATCGACGAGCAGCCGGTGGCGTTGGCGATCACCGTGCGGTCGCCGAACAACTGCGTGACCAGCTTCAGGTAGGGGGTTTCGCCGCAGCCCGCGCAGGCGCCCGAAAACTCGAAGAGCGGCTGCAACAACTGCGAGTCCTTCACCTGCGTCATTTTCAAGGGCTCGCGGTCGGCTTCCGGCAAGCTGAGGAAGAAGTCCCAGTTGGCCGCTTCCGGCGCGCGCAGCGGAGCCTGCGGCACCATGTTGATGGCCTTGTGCTTGGCCTCCGACTTGCTCTTCACCGGGCAAATCTGCACGCACAGGCCGCACCCCGTGCAATCCTCGGGGGCCACCTGCAAGCTGTAGTTGAGGTGCGCGTACTCCTTCCAGCGCGCCTTGACGGATTTGAAGGTGGGCGGCGCGCCCGCCGTCGCTTCGGGAGGAAAGATTTTGGCGCGGATCACCGCGTGCGGGCAGACCAGCACGCACTTGCCGCACTGAATGCAAATCTCTTCGTCCCAGGCCGGAATTTCCAGGGCGATGTTGCGCCGCTCCCACTGCGCCGTCCCCGTGGGGAATGTGCCGTCCACGGGCAGGGCGCTGACCGGCAGCAGGTCTCCCTCGCCGGCCAGGATGCGCGCCGTCACCCTCTGCACAAAGTCGGGCGCCGCCGCGGGCACCGGCGGGCGGACCTCCAGCTCGCTCGTGACCTTGTCGGGAACCTTCACCTCGTGCAGGTGGGCGAGCGCCTGGTCGACGGCGGCGAAATTCATCTTCACCACCGCCTCGCCGCGCTTGCCGTAGGTTTTCTCGATGGCGCGCTTGATGCAGGCGATGGCCTCCTCACGCGGCAGCACGCCGCTCAGCGCGAAGAAGCAGGTCTGCATGATAGTGTTGATGCGCCGGCCCATGCCCGTCGCCTCCGCCACCCCGTCGGCGTTGATGACGTACAGGCGCAACTTCTTCCTCAGAATCTGCTCCTGCACCGAGGCGGGCAGGTGATTCCAAACTTCGTCGGGACCGTAAGGGCTGTTGAGCAGGAAGGTGGCGCCGGGCTTCGCCGCCTTCAGGATGTCCATGCGCTCCAGAAACGAGAACTGGTGGCAGGCCACGAATCCCGCCTGCGAGATCAGGTAGGAGGAGCGGATGGGCCGCGGCCCGAAGCGCAGGTGGGAAACGGTAATGGCGCCGGCCTTCTTGGAGTCGTACACGAAGTAGCCTTGCGCGTAGAAGTTCGTCTCCTCGCCGATGATCTTGATGGAGTTCTTGTTGGCGCCCACCGTGCCGTCCGAGCCCAGGCCGTAGAAGACCGCGCGAACAGTGTCGGGCGCCTCGGTCGAAAACTCGGGATCGTAATCCAGGCTGGTGTGCGTGACGTCGTCAATGATGCCCACCGTGAAGTGATTCTTGGGCTCGGCCTTCTGCATATCGTCGAAGATGGCCTTCACCATGGCGGGAGTGAACTCTTTGGAGGAAAGCCCATAGCGCCCGCCGAGAATGCGGGGCGCTTTGCTGAAAGGCGCCGTGCCCGCTCCGCAGGCCTCGGCCACCGCCACCGCCACGTCGGCGTAGAGCGGCTCGCCGGGCGCGCCCGGCTCCTTAGTGCGATCGAGCGCCGTCAGCGCCTTGACCGTCTTGGGCAGGGCAGCCACAAAGTGTTCCACCGAGAAGGGGCGGTAGAGATGGCACTTGAGCAGTCCGACGTTCTCCCCCTTCGCAACGAGGTATTCCACCGCCTCCTGGGCGGCGTCGGCGCCCGAGCCCATGAGCACGATCACGCGCTCGGCGTCGGGAGCGCCCACGTAGTCAAAAAGGTGATAAGCGCGCCCTGTCAGGCTGGCGAACTTGTCCATGTGCTTCTGCACGATGGCCGGGCAGGCCAGGTAATAAGGATTCACCGCCTCGCGCGCCTGGAAGAAGACGTCGGGGTTCTGCGCGGTGCCGCGGACGATGGGGCGATCGGGCGTGAGCGCGCGCTTGCGGTGCGCCGCGACGAGGTCGTCGTCGAGGAGGTCGCGCAGGTCGTCGTCGGCGAGCTTCTCGATCTTGGCCAGCTCGTGCGAGGTGCGGAACCCGTCGAAGAAGTGCAGGAACGGCACGCGCGCGCGCAGCGTCGCCGCGTGCGCGATGGCGGCCAGGTCGTGCGCCTCCTGCACCGAGCCCGCGGCCAGCATGGCGAACCCGGTCTGGCGGCAGGCCATCACGTCGGAGTGGTCGCCGAAGATGGAGAGCGCGTGCGTCGCGACCGTCCGCGCCGAGACGTGCATGCAGAACGGCGTCAGCTCGCCGGCGATCTTGTACATGTTGGGGATCATGAGGAGCAGGCCCTGCGACGCGGTGAACGTCGTCGTCAACGCTCCAGCCTGCAGTGCACCGTGCACGGCGCCCGACGCGCCGCCCTCGGACTGCATCTCGAGCACCTCGGGCACCGTGCCCCACAGGTTCCTGTGCCCGGCGGCTGACCACTCGTCCGCAAGCTCGCCCATGTTCGAAGAGGGCGTGATGGGGTAGATGGCGATCACCTCGCTGACGCGATGCGCGACCGAGGCGGCAGCCTCGTTACCGTCGAAGATCACCTTGGGACGCTCGGACACGGGGAGACTCCTTGCGTGACGCCGGTACCGCTGCGGGGTGGGCTCCATAACAGGGGAGCAGAAGTCGTGCCGCAAGGCTGCGCGCACGGGGGACGGACGCGGCCTTGGGGGTCCGGGCAACCCGGATGGACACCGGCCGGATCTCGCGGCGTCGACCACCTCGCGACCCTCGAGAACGGCGGCCGCTACGCCGGCGGCGGCTTCCTCCGTGGTTCGCTCCCCCCACCTCGTCTACGGAGACGCGGCCGCCGGCCTCCGACTGCATCTCGACGATCTCCGGCACCGTTCCCCAGAGGTTCGGGTAGCTGGCGGCGGCCCAGCCATCCGCCAGCTCGCCCATCGGCGTAGACGGCGTGATGGGGTAGATCGCGACTACCTCACTGAGCTTGTAGGCGACGGCAGCCGCCGCTTCGTTGCCATCCAGCGTGATCCATTCGCGTTCCACGTCTGCCTCCAATTATCGCGTCGTCCGTCGTGTCGTGTCGTGC
>JBJKQV010000156.1:0-5080 GCA_046704985.1 Terriglobia bacterium | reverse complement strand
CGCGGCCGAGGGCGGCTGCGGCCTCGACGCGCAATGGAACGACGACTTCCACCACGCCCTGCACACCCTGCTGACCGGCGAGCGCGCGGGCTACTACCAGGATTTTGGAAAGCTCGACCACCTGGCGTGCGCATACCGCGAGGGCTACGTCTACTCGGGGCAGTATTCCGCCTACCGGCGGCGCCGGCACGGCAACTCCTCACAGTCGCTGGGCGCGGAGCGCCTGGTGGTTTTTGCGCAGAACCACGACCAGGTGGGCAACCGCCTGGCGGGCGACCGCCTGGCCGCTTCGCTGCCTTTTGCGGACCTGAAGCTCGCCGCGGGCGTGGTGCTGCTGTCGCCTTTCGTTCCCCTGCTCTTCATGGGCGAGGAGTACGGCGAGACGGCGCCCTTTCTCTACTTCATCAGCCACGGCGACGCGGCGCTGGTGGAAGCGACGCGCCGCGGCCGCCGCCGCGAGTTCGAAGCTTTTGACTGGCAGGGCGAAATCCCCGACCCGCAGGACGAGGCGACCTTCGAGCGCTCGAAGATCCATCGTGAGCTGCGCACCGAGGGGCAACACCGCCTGCTGGCCGAGTTCTACCGCGAGCTGCTGCGCTTGCGGCGCGCGCACCCGGCGCTCCGCCGCCTGAGCAAGGAGTCGCTGGACGTGAAGACGTGGGAGAGAGAACAGGTGCTGGCGCTCTACCGCTGGCACGACGGCGAGGAGGTCCTGGCGGTGTATCACTTCGGCGGTGAGAGCGCCTCGCTGGCGGTGCCCGCCGCCCGCGGACGCTGGCGCAAGGTGCTGGATTCGGAAGAGGCGCGCTGGGGCGGCGCGGGGAGCGCGCTCGTGGAGCAGCAGGAGTGCACCGGCGCGCTGCTGCTGCGCCTGGCGCCCCAATCTTTTCTGCTTCTGGCGCGCGGCGGGCAGGAGGAAACCTAGTGGAACGTTACGTGTGCATTCACGGGCACTTCTATCAGCCGCCGCGGGAGAATCCCACCCTGGAAGCGGTGGAGCTTCAGGACTCCGCCTATCCTTACCACGACTGGAACGAACGCATCACCGCGGAGTGCTACGCGCCCAATGCTGCCTCGCGCATCCTCGACAGCGCGGGCCGTCTGGAACGGATCGTCAACAACTATTCCCAGATCAGCTTCAACTTCGGGCCCACGCTGCTGGCCTGGATGGAGCAGTACGCGCCGCGCACCTATCAGGCGGTCCTGGCCGCCGACCGCGAGAGCCAGGCGAATTTCGGCGGGCACGGCTCGGCGCTCGCGCAGGCGTACAACCACATGATCCTGCCGCTCGCCAACCGCCGCGACAAGGTCACGCAAGTGGCCTGGGGCATCCGCGATTTCGAGCGGCGCTTCGGGCGCTTTCCGGAAGGGATGTGGCTTCCCGAGACCGCCGCGGACCGCGAAACGCTTCAGGTGCTGGCGGAGGCGGGCATTCGCTTCACGGTGCTTTCGCCTTACCAGGCGCGGCGATTCCGGCTGCTGGGCAAGCGGGGCTGGCGCGATGCCAGCGGCGGACGCATCGACCCTTCCACCGCTTACCTCTGCCGGCTGGCCAACGGGCGGAGCATCACGCTGTTCTTTTACGACGGCCCCATCTCGCGCGGTGTGGCCTTTGAGGGTTTGCTGACGCGCGGCGAAAACCTGGCCGGGCGCCTGCTCAGCGCTTTCAACGACCAGCGCCCCTGGCCGCAGCTCGTGCACATCGCCACGGACGGCGAGTCTTACGGCCATCACCACGTGCACGGCGACATGGCGCTCGCTTACGCCCTGCACACCTTGCGCTCGCGCCCCGAGGCGCGGCTCACCAACTACGGCGAGTTTCTGGAGCTCCATCCGCCCCTCCACGAGGCGGACATCTTCGAGAACAGTTCCTGGAGCTGCGTGCACGGGGTGGAGCGCTGGCAGAGCGACTGCGGGTGTTCGAGCGGCGGGCGTCCGCAATGGAACCAGGGCTGGCGCGCCCCGCTGCGGCGGGCGCTCGACTGGCTGCGCGACCGCCTGGCGGGGCTTTACGGCGCGACGGGGCGCGACCTGCTGGAAGATCCCTGGGCGGCGCGCGACGCCTACCTGGACGTGATGCTCGACCGCGCGCCCGAAAACGTCGACACCTTCCTCGCCGCGCACGCTCCCCGCCCTCTCGACGACGCCGAGAAGCGCCGCGCCCTCGAACTGCTGGAGATGCAGCGCCACGCCCTGCTCATGTTCACGAGCTGTGGCTGGTTTTTCGACGAGCTCTCCGGCATCGAGACCGTGCAGGTGATGCGCTACGCGGGCCGCGCGCTGCAGCTGGCCCGCCACTTTTCTTCCGAGGACCTGGAGGGGGAATTCCTCGACCTGCTCGGGGAAGCGAAGAGCAACCTCGCGCAGTTCGGCGACGGGCGCAACATTTACGAGAAGCTGGTCAAGCCGTCGCTCGTGGACCTTCCCAAGGTGGGCAGCCACTACGCGGTCAGCTCGCTGTTTGCCGACTATGAGGAGCGCTCGCGGATTTACTGCTACCGGGTGCTGCGCGAAGAGGAGAAGATTCTGCAAGCGGGAAAGACGCGCCTGGCGCTGGGACGCATCACCATCAGCTCGGAGATCACGCGCGAAGAAGCGCGGGTGGTTTTCGGCGTGGTACACCTGGGCGACCACAACCTGAGCGGCGGCACGCGAGCCTGGAGCAACGAGGCCGACGACCGGCGGCTGCTCGAGGGCCTCGCCGAGGTCTTCGAGCGCGGCGACGTGCCGGAGCTGATTCGCGCCGTGGACCGCGCCTTCGGCCCCGGCGCTTCGTCGCTGCGACTTCTGTTCCGCGACGAACAGCGGAGGATTCTGCGCCGCATCCTTGATTCGACTCTGACCGAAGCCGAAGCGCTCTACCGGCGCTTCTACGAGGAGCACGCCTCTCTGATGCGCTTCGTTGCGGGGCTGGAGCTGCCCATGCCCCGACGCTTCAAGCTGGCTGCGGAACTGATCTTGAACATTGACCTGCGTCGCGCCTTCGAGGCGGCGGCGCCCGACGCGGAGCGCATCGAGCGCCTGCTCGAGGAGGCACGCAGCGCGGGCGTGGAACTGGACCGCGCCAGCGAGGAGTTCGCCCTGCGCCGAACCCTGGACCGCCTGGCGGAAGAATTCGGCGCCGAGCCCGACAACCTGGAGCGCTTGCGGACCCTCGCGCAGACCGCCGGCTTGGCCGCCGGGCTGCCGTTCGAAGTCAACCTGTGGCATCCGCAAAACGTCTACTTCCAGGTTCTGGAAAGCGCCCTGCCGCGCTACGCGGCGCGCCAGGCGGCGGGCGAGGAGGAGGCCGGCGAATGGCTCTCCACCTTCCGCGCCTTGGGCGAAAAGCTTCACGTGCGGGTGCCCGACGGGGAGGGCGGGGAACAGGCATGAGTTCATTTCGCGTACCTTCGGCGACCTACCGCATCCAGTTCAACCTGGATTTCCGCTTTGTGGACGCGCGCGAGCTGGTGCCCTACCTGCACGAGCTGGGCGCCAGCGACCTCTACGCCTCGCCGCGTTTCCGGGCGCGCCGCGGCAGCTCGCACGGCTACGACGTCGCCGACCCCCTGCGCGTCAACTCCGAGCTGGGGACGGAGCAGGAATTCGAAGAGCTGGTCGAGCGCCTGCGCCTCTACGGCATGGGCCTGCTGCTCGACATCGTTCCCAACCACATGTCCGCCAGCTCCGACAATCCCTGGTGGATGGACGTGCTCGAGAACGGTCCCGGCTCGCCCTACGCCGGCTATTTCGACATCAACTGGCACCCTCCCGTCACCAAGGCGCGCTTCTTGCAGGAGAACAAGCTGCTGCTTCCCATCCTCGGCGACCTTTACGGCCGCGCCCTGGAGCGCCAGGAATTCATCCTCAAGCAGGACGAGCACGGCTTCTTCGTCCGCTATCACGCGACGCGCCTGCCCCTCGACCCCAAGACCTATCTTCCCATCCTGACGCGCGCGCTGGCGAAGCTGGAAGAATCGAAGGGAAGCAAGCACCCGGACGTCGCGGCGCTCGAGAGTCTGGCGGGCCAGGTGCGGCGCCTGCCGGCGCGCCAGCCCGTCCGTCCGCGCAGCGCGGTGCGCCGGCAGCGCGGCAAGGAAGTCCTCCACCACGAGCTCTGGGAACTTTACCGCCAGCGCCCCGCCGTTCGCCGGGCGCTCGAGCAGACCCTGCACGAGTTCAACGGGGTGCGCGGCCAACCGCGCAGCTTCGACCGGCTGCACGCCCTGCTGGCCGCCCAGGCCTACCGGCTGGCCTACTGGAAGCTCGCCGCCGAGGAGATCAACTACCGGCGCTTTTTCGACATCAGCGATCTGGTGGGGCTGCGCGTCGAAGACCCGCGGGTTTTCCGCGCCCGCCACGGGCAGATCCTTCAGCTCATCCGCGAGCGCAAGGTTTCGGGCCTGCGCGTAGACCACGTGGACGGCCTCTACGACCCGCTCGGTTACCTGGAGAATCTCCACGCCGCCATCGGGCCCGGCAGCGCCGCGCCGGCGGGCGGCAGGAATTTTTACGTGGTGGTGGAAAAGGTTCTGCTCGGCGACGAAAGCCTGCCGGAGGATTGGCCGGTTTGCGGCACCACCGGATACGATTTTCTGCGCCAGCTCAACGGATTGTTCGTCAACCCGCGCGGACTCGCCAGACTGGAGGCGGCTTATCGCCGCCTTCCCGGCGTGGCGGGGAATTTTGCCGAGCTCCGCTATCGCGCCAAGAAGCAGGTGATCGAAGAGCTGTTTGCGGGCGAGTTGAATTCCCTGGCGCACGAGTTGGCCAAGCTCGCGGCGCGCGACCGCAACGCCCGCGACGTGCCCTTTTCGGAATACCTGCGAGCGCTCACCGAGGTGGCTGCGTGCCTGCCCGTTTACCGCACCTACATTCGCGGGCGGAAGGTTTCTCCGCGCGACCGCGCCTACACCCAGGCGGCCCTGGAGGCGGCGCGGCGGCGCAATTCCGAAGAGCGCGTCGGGCCGCCGGCCTTCAAGTTCCTGGCGCGCGTGCTGGGGCTGGAGACGCACGGCGACGAGACGCACGATTCCAACGCCTGGCGCGACTTCGTGATGCGCTGGCAGCAGTTCACCGGGCCGGTGATGGCCAAGGG
>JBJKQV010000155.1:0-9417 GCA_046704985.1 Terriglobia bacterium | reverse complement strand
ACTGCCGGGGGCTGGGACGGAAAACCTCGGCGCCGAAGCGCGCCATGTCGAAGCGCGAGGTGGTGGACGCGATCATCTCGATGGCGCAGCAGGCCAGGCCGAAGGTGAGCGGCCAGAGCGCCGACTTGCGCGCCCAGTTGAAGACGTAATCCACGCTGGTGACGAGGAAGCTGTGGTCGTGCTTGCTTGCAAAGTTTTCCATAAAACCCGCCTGATGCGGCGCGGTTCCCGCCGCAACCCTCCTATCCTAAGCTATCCCGGGGACACCCGCAAGCGCTGCGGCGCTCAGTGGCCGCCGGTGCGGCGGGCGGCTTCCTCGCGCACGCGCTGGGCGGCGGCCGGGTGGCCGGCGGCGTCCAGGGCGCGCGCTTCCTCGACGTAGGCTTGCACGTAAGTCGGGTCGATTTGCCGCGCGGCGTAGAACTGCGCGGCAGCTTCCGGGTTCCTGCCCAGTTTCATCAGGCAAGTGCCCAGGTAGAAGCGTCCGATCAGGTCCTGGTGGTCCAGGTTGACGGCGGTTTGGAAGTATTGCGCCGCCCGGGCGTAGTCGCCGCGCGAAAAATAGACCGAACCCATGCTGTGGTAGGCGGAGGTCATCTGCGGCCACATGGTGATGGCCTGGTTGAAATACTGGATGGCCTCCTGCCGCCGGCCCTCATCGAGCGCGACGTGCCCCAGGCCGATGTAAACCTTGTAGCGCAAGTTGAAGATGGGGCGGAAGCTCCGCTCGTTGAGCAGCAGCGCGGTGTGGAACTCGCGCGCCGCGCCCGCCAGGTTGTGGTCCTGGTAGTGGAGCTTCCAGGCTTCCTCCATGTGGACGAGCGGGGAATCGGGAGCCTGGCGCGCCGAGTAGTTGGTGAAGGTCTTGTTGTCCCGCCAGTGAGGAACGTCGCGCACCGACTGGTATCCCCACAGGAATGCCACCACTCCCAAGGCCGGAAAACCGTAGCGCAGCGCGGCGGCGGCATTCACCCGCGCGGGCAGCCACACCGCCGCCAGGTAGGCGATTAGCAGGCACAGGCCCACCGAAGGGAGGTAGGTAAAGCGGTCGCTGACCAGCGGCCAGCTGAGCTGGCGGTAGTCGAGGCAAGGGGCCAGCGCCAGCGGCCACCAGAACAACAGAAAAGCGATCTTGGGGTGCGACTTGCGGAACCAGAGGGCGGCGAGCGCCGCCAGGATCATCGCCCAGGGCCAGGGCGAGCGCAGGCTCGCGCCCAGGTCGAAGTTGCGCACCGCGTTGAGGTGCACCGGCCAGAAGAAGAGCTGCGTGTTCTTGCCGAACAGCCCCACCGCTCCCAGCAGCACTTTGCGCGTAAGGTCCCAGGGCTTGCCGGCGAGCGTCAGGCTGCCCACCGCGGCGTGGCGGATGACCAGGTAAGCGCCCAGCCCCAGCGCGTAGGGGACAAACTCGGCGGCCCGCCCCAGCCGCGAGCGTTTGCCGGGGAAGAAGAACCAGTAAGCGAGCAGGATGAGGGGAAAACTGAGCGCCATTTCCTTGAAGAGCAGGGCGGTGAAAAAGCAGAGCGCGGCGAGCAGGTGGAAGGCCCAGCGCTGCGTGGCGCGTTTTTGCGCGCGCAGGAAAAGCCAGAAGCCCAGTGTGTAGAACAGCCCCACGCCCACGTCGCCGAGCGCCGAAATCCACACCACCGGCTCGACGTGCTGGGGGTGCAGGACCCAGAGCAAGGCGCCCACAAACGCCGCCAGGTCGTTCTCGAGCAATTCCAGTCCCAGGCGGAAGACGAGCGCCACGGTGACGGCGAACAGCAGCAACTGAAAAAGGTGAAAGAGCACGTAGTTGGCGCCGTCCAGGCGGTAGAGGAACCACCAGGAGAAGTCCTGCAAGGGGCGGTAGTAGTCGCCGCTCAGGCCCGCGAACGACCAGACTGAGCCGCTGAAGATCTTCCTCCACGACTCGGGGTTGTGGATGAAGGGGTTCTGGAGGATCTGGATGACGTCGTCGGCGACGAAGCCGTTGGCGAGCGAGCCGCCGAAGACCGCCAGGGCAAGCGCCACCAGCGACCCGCCGGCGGCCAGGCGGTGTTGCTTCAGCCACGCCTCCCAGCGTTCGAGCAATTCAGGCTCCTTCGCGATCGCCGCTTAGCGCGTGGAGATGCTCCCACCGCGCGGCGAGGCGGTCCCGGGAACTGATCTGAAGATGCTGGCGTTTGCAGCCGAGACAAATATTCTAGCAGCCGATAGCTGCAAAGGCAAAGAGCGCCGCGCCCGGCTCAGGGCGTTGCGAGCAACCCCCAATTTCCCAGCAGCAGCGTCAAGCAGAGCACCGCGCAGGCTGCGCCACCGAAGACGTATCCGAGCGCCCGCCGGCGCAGGTTGATCTCCAGGTTCTGCTCACTACGGAACGAAATCAGGTAAGTGGGATCGTTTTGGCCTTTCACAATCATCCCGTGGTCATCCTCGTCGCGGGGCTGGGGATTCTCGGTGCAGGAGCCGATCACGTCGTACCAATGGCCGCGCTGCAGGCAGGATTCCAGCAGGCGGTAGTCGCCGCCCTGGGGCGGCGCCAGGCTGCCCACGTAGGTGCGCAGGTCCTCGTCCATGGCGGGAAGAGAGTGCGGGGCATTGAGGCTTTTCCAGTTGCGCACCAGGTCCGCAAACCCTCCCAGCCACCTCGCCCGGCCGGTCCGGCAGCGATAGGAAAAGGGCACATCGAGGTCGGCGCCGTGCGCGTCCACGCGTACCTTGCCTCCCGAAGCGTCCAGCAGGTAGAAGTCAACGCCGTTGGAGTCGGTCAGGTAATGCATCCAGGGAGTGGTGTGGCCTTCGTCAACGGTCTCGCACCTGTCGATGCGCACCACGTAATAGAGGCAAGGCGTCCGGGTGACCGGACTGGTGAGGGTGTTTTCGCCCCAGGCTTTGCCGTGCACGCGCACCAGCCCCATGGGCACGCTGCGGATGGAGGCCTCCGGCGTGTCGGCCAGGAAGCGGTAGCGGCGATACCCGTGCAGCCCCTTCCAAAACCAGTAAATTCCCGCGGCAATTCCTGCCAGGCAAAGGGGAGTGATCCAAAGATCGTCGAAGGTCATGCCGGTGCCTTGCTGGCCGCTCATCCTACGCGCGAGCGGGTAGAAAGGCAAGCGAGGGTCGGGGCGCAGGGCGGCATGGGTGGGCGTTCAGCGTGTCCGGCCGGCTGGAAGCGGCTTCACGCCCCAGACGAGCAGCGCGCCTTCCTGCTTGAAGCGGCGCCACTGCTCGGCGTCGCGGAACCAGCGGCCGTTGTAGGTTCCGGGTGTGGGCGAAGGGTCGGGGATGCGCCGCTCGCGGACCTCGGTATAACCGGCGGCGCGGAAGAGTCCCATCCACTCGGCGGCGGAGAGCAACTGCACGGGAACCTGCAACTGCTCGGCCCACTGGTGGCAGTGCGGGTTGTCGCGGTAGAAGTTGATGAGCACCCAGGCGGAGCCGCCGGGGGCCTGCACGCGGAACAGGCCCTTCAAGCCGCGCGCGGGCGAGGGCCAGTAGTAAGCCGATTCGACGGAGATGATGCGGTCGAAGGAATTGGCCGGGCAGGGGAGATGGCCGGCGGCGCCCACCTGGAAACTGACGTTGCCCACCCCAACGCTCGCTTCGCGCGCCCGGCGCACCATCTGGTCTGAAACGTCCACGCCCACCACCCGCCCTTGCGGCACCTGGCGCGCCAGGCGGCGCACCAACCAGCCGCTTCCGCACCCCACGTCCAGCACGCGGTGGGTGGGGGCAAGCTCCATCAGCTCCAGCGTGGGCAGGACGATGGGGAGATGGCTCGACTCCATCTCCTCGCCGCGTCCCGCTTCCGCCCAGCGATTGAATTCTTCCTGAACAACCCGGTTTTTGCCGCTCTTCTGCATGGCGGATTTCGAGCGCCCTTCCGGCCGCGCGGGCGGCGGGGCGCTCGAAGCATCTTACCGCAAAGACTGCGGTTTCCGGCAACCGGAAGCGCCGGCCTTAAGGTTGGCGCTCCTCGAAGCTGCTCGAAACCCCGTGCGGACGTGGTGTGAGGGCACGGTTTTCACCGTGCCAAGCAGGCGACCACCCCGCGGCGGCTTCAGCCGCTGAGGGCCCCACAAGCGCCTCAGGGGCTCAAAGCCCCTTGTCTCCACGGCCTTTTCGGCACGACTAAAATCATGCCCTGACGAAGCTTGCATGAGGCCCTGCAAAAACTTCTAGGGCGTGGAAACGATGACCGACATCAGCGGGTTGTCGAGGCGCGTCAACTCCGAGCGCCGGAACCCGGCGTTGCGGAACATGTCCTGGTACTCCGTGAAAGTGTAAGCGTCGCCGTGCGGGGTGGTGCCCAGCATGACCAAGCTGAAGGCGGCGGCGTCCGGGGGCGTGATGCGGTCGTCGTGGGGCACCATGTCGAGGGTCACGACGCGGCCGCCCTCGCCCAGAGCCGCGCGCACCTTGCGCAGCAGCCCTTCGCAGGTGGGCGGGTCGAAATGGTGCAAAAAGTTGGTGAGCAGGATGAGGTCGTAATCCTTGCCGAAGTCCACCTCGAAGGCGCTGCCGGGAAGAGTGTGGAAGCGCTCGGCCACGCCCGCTTGGCGGGCGTTCTCCTGCGCCACTTCCAGGACGTTGGGCCAATCCTGGGCGGTGATTTCGGCGCGGGGATTCTGCTGCGCCAGGGTGATGCCGAAGCGGCCGTGGCCGGCGGCGATGTCGAGCACGCGCATCGGTTCGCCCGCGTCAGCGCCCACGATTTTGGCGATGGCCAGGGCGGGCATCGTCATCAGCGGCGCCATGGAGCGCGCAAACTCCACCCACAAGGGGTTGTCGGGGACGATGGTGCCGCCGTCGAGCACCGTTCCGCCCTTGCGCACCGCGTCGGTCAGGCCCCGGTAGGCCTCCAGATTCTGCGGGGCGTTGAGAAAGCGCACCATGCTGCCCAGGTAGGCGGGCGAGCGGCCGTCGAGAAACAGCGCCGCGTCGGGCGTCAGGCCGTAGCGGCCGTCGTGCTTGGTAAGCAGGCCGAGGATGGTCAGGTAATCGCAAAGGATGCGCACGCCGCGCTCGGCGGCCCCGGCGCGCTGGGCTAGGTCGGCGCTGGTCGCGTGCCCTTCGCCGATGCCGGTGAAGATTTCCAGCTCCACGGCCGCCTTCAGCGCGGCGCTTTGCATGAAAGCGTTGACGATTTGAAAAATCCGCGCGGGGTTGGGCGGCGGTGCGGAGGGCGCAGAGGCGCGGCGGGTTTCCTGAGCTTTCGACGTCTCACCGGTCATGACGGGTTCCATAGCTCTCCTTTGGCGCGTGGCGCGCCGGCGCAAGGTCCCTCCCCGGAAAGGTTCGGACTTCCCCCACGCCTCAGCTGGTTGTTGAATCAGCCCTGAAGAGCCCCGCAAGGCGTCTCAGCCTGCCGGGGCGGTCTTGTTCCCGCTCTCAGTTTCCGCGGGCGGAGCGAGTGCGCCCGTACTCCCGTCCAAGAAACGTTCCAGCCGGCGCCGTATCTAGCGCTCCACCTTGGTGAGCAGCTCGACGAATTTCTGTTCGCGCCCCGACTGGTTCTGGCCCAGGTGTTTCTCCATCACCTGCGTGGTGTTCATGGAGCAGAACTTGGGCCCGCACATGGAGCAGAAAGCCGCGCCCTTGTAAGTCTCGTCGGGTAGGGTCTCGTCGTGCATGGTGCGGGCGGTTTCCGGGTCGAGCGAGAGCTCAAACTGCTTGTTCCAATCGAAGAGAAAGCGCGCGTAGCTGAGCGCGTCGTCGCGGTCGCGGGCGCCGGGGCGGTGGCGGGCCACGTCGGCGGCGTGGGCGGCGATCTTGTAGGCGATGATGCCCTGGCGGACGTCGTCGCGGTCGGGAAGCCCCAGGTGCTCCTTGGGGGTGACGTAGCAGAGCATGGCGGCGCCGTGCCAGCCGATCATCGCCGCGCCGATGGCGGAGGTGATGTGGTCGTAGCCGGGCGCAATGTCGGTGACCAGCGGCCCCAGGGTGTAGAAGGGCGCCTCGTCGCACATCTCCATTTCCTTGTCCACCTGGAGCTTGATCTGGTCCATGGGGATGTGCCCGGGGCCCTCGATCATCACCTGCACGTCGTACTCCCAGGCCTTGCGGGTGAGCTCGCCCAGGGACTTGAGTTCGGCGAACTGCGCCGCGTCGCTGGCGTCGGCCAGGCACCCGGGCCGCAGCCCGTCGCCCAGCGAGAATGAGACGTCGTACTTCTGGAAGATCTTGCAGATCTCCTCAAAGTGCGTGTAGAGGAAATTCTCCTTTTTGTTTTCCACGCTCCACTGTGCCATCAGCGCCCCGCCGCGGCTGACGATGCCGGTGACGCGCCCCTCAGCGAGCGGCAGGTGCTCGCGCAGCACCCCGGCGTGGATGGTCATGTAATCCACGCCCTGCTCGGCTTGCTCCTCGATCACTTCCAGCATCAGCTCGGGGGTCAGGTCGCGGATGTGGGTGACGCGGGCGATGGCCTCGTAGATGGGCACGGTGCCGATGGGCACGGGGCTGGCGCGCAGGATGGCCTCGCGGATGGAGTGGATGTCGCCGCCCGTCGAGAGGTCCATCACCGTGTCGGAGCCGTAGTGGACGGCGGTGTGGAGCTTTTCGAGCTCCTGCTCGATGTTGGAGGTGGTCGAGGAGTTGCCGATGTTGGCGTTGATCTTGCACTTGGCCGCCACGCCGATGGCCATGGGCTCCAGCTCCACGTGCCGGATGTTGGCGGGGATGATCATCCGTCCCCGCGCCACTTCCTCGCGCACCGTCTCGGCAGGCAGGTTCTCGCGCCTGGCGACGTATTCCATCTCTTCCGTCACGACTCCCTGGCGCGCGTAGTGCATCTGCGTCACCACCGGGCCGGAACGCTTGCAGACCCATTCGCTGCGTATCGGAGACGACATGGCTTACTCCTTTTCGACCATCCCTGAGTTGGGCTCTCTAGGCTCCAGTCTACAACCCGCCCGCAGGTTGCGCAAGCCGCGGCGCTTGTCATCGCACGCCGTCTCAGGCACAATGGGGGCGGTCTATGAAGCGGCTCCCCTCCGTGGGCACGCTGGAAAACGTGCTGAGTTTCAATCAGAAAATCTTCCGGGCCACCCTGGTGGTGGCGGTGCTTTCCGGCTTCGCGATGCTGGGCTCGGTGGCGCGCGAGCTGGTGGTGGCGCAGTGGTTCGGCCGCAGCGACGCCCTGGACGCCTTCCTCATCGCCTACCTGCTTCCTTCTTTTCTGGTCAACGTGGTCGCCGGGTCGTTCGGGCCCGCCTTCGTCCCTACCTTCATCCAGGTGCGCGAAAAGGAAGGCGACGAGGGCGCGCAGCGGCTGTTTTCGAGCGTCATGGTGGCGAGTGTCCTGCTGCTGGGGGCAGTGATTCTGCTCCTCGGAGTGCTGGCGCCGCTTTACCTGCCCCTGCTGGGCTCGGCGTTCAGCCCTGCCAAGCTGCTGATGACCCGCCGGCTGCTCTACGTGCTGCTGCCCTTCGTGGCCTTCAGCGGCCTGGCCAACATCTGGACCGCGGTCTTGAACGCCGGCGAGCGATTTGCCCTGCCCGCACTGCTGCCCGTGCTGCCGCCGGTTTCGGCCATCGTCTTTCTGCTGCTCTTCGGCAAGACGTGGGGGATTTTCGCCCTGGCGCTGGGCACCATCCTGGGCGCGGGGGCGCAGGCGGCGCTCCTGGGCTGGAAATTGCACGCCAAACACCTGCGCCTGCGCCTGCGCTGGCACGGCTGGGACACGCCCCTGCGCCAGGTGGTGGGGCAGTACGGGCCCGCCCTGGGCGCCGCCATGCTGATGGGCAGCACCGACCTGATTGACCAGGCCATGGCCGCCATGCTCGCTGCCGGCTCCGTCGCGGCGCTCGGCTACGGGCGCAAAATCATCAGCCTGATCGTGGTGTTGGGCGCCACTCCCCTGAGCACTGCCGTACTTCCTTATTTTTCGCAGATGGTCGCGGAGCGCAACTGGGCCGCCTGCCGCCACACCTTGAAGACTTATTCGCGCTACGTGCTGGCGATCACCATTCCCTTCACCGCCGCGGTCGTGATATTTTCGCAGCCTCTGGTACGCTTGTTGTTCGAGCGCGGGGCGTTCGGCCTCGGCGACACGGTGGTCGTGGGGCAGGTGCAGGCCTTCCTGGCCCTGGAAATCCCCTTCTACGTGCTGGGCATCATGGGGGTGCGCGCCCTCAGCGCGCTGCAGAAGAACTCCACCATCATGTGGATCGCGGCGATCAACACCGTGGTGAACGTGGTCTTCAACTGGCTGCTGATGCGCTACGCCGGGGTGGCGGGCATCGCCATCTCCACCGCGCTCGTTTATCTCGTCTCCTGCACGCTGATCTACGGCTCGCTGGCGCGGGTGCTGGGCGGGAAAATTTCCGGGGAGGAGAGGCATGGAATCGGTGGCGTGTAACCTCTGCGGGTCCACCCGCCACACGCCCGTTTACCGCATGCCCGACCCGCTCTATCCCACCGGCGAGCTTTTTACCGTCGTCGCCTGCGACAATTGCGGCCTGGGATTCGTGAATCCCCGCCCCACCCCGCAGGAAATGGCCAAGTACTATCCCCCGCAGTATTACCAGGAGGGTTTTGAGGTCGACCTCGCGCACCATGAGAAGCGCTACCGGACGGAAGCGGGCTTTCTGCGCGAGCTGGAAAAACCCGGCGCCTCCCCCGCGCTCCTCGACGTGGGCTGCGCCAACGGCGCCTTCCCGCGCTACATGCGCTCGCGTGGCTGGACGGTCGAAGGCGTCGAGGTCTTCGCCGCCTCGCGCCCCATCAGCGATTTCCCCGTCTACGCGCGGCCCTTTCCGGAAATTCCCGTCGCCGAGGCGCGCTACGACGCGGTGACCGCCTGGGCGGTCATCGAGCACGTGCACGACCCTATGGCGCACTTCCGCAAGGCGGCGCAGGTGCTCAAGCGCGGCGGGCGCTTCGTCTTCCTGGTGACTAACTTTGAAAGCCTCGCTTCGCGGCGCCTGTTTCGCGAGGACCCGCCCCGCCACCTTTATTTCTTCACCCTCTCGACCGTGCGGCGGTATTTGCGCGAGGCGGGGCTGGAACTCGAGCGGGCGAGTTTTCGCGGCAATATTTTCGAGCTGACGCCCCACAACTGGCTGCACTATTTCATCCGCACCCGGCTGCGCAAGCGGGAATTCCTTTACCAGGACCTTCCGCTGTCCTTTGCGCAGTTTGCCGGGCGGGAGGGAGGCGGGCGCGGCGCGGGCGCGCTGCTCAAGTTTGCCTTCCGGCACCCCGTCACCTTCCTCGACCGCGCGCTGCTGCCGGTTGTGGAAGCGCTCCAGGTTTTGCGCAAGACCTACGGCACCGCTACCTACGTGGCCCGCCTGCCGTGAAGGGCCAGGCCGCCGGCCGCGCGGCGCAGGAAGAATTCGATGGGAAGCCCGTCAAACCCCGTGCCTCAACCCGATGACAAGCGCTTTGCGTTCGGAAAAAACTGGCAAAGCTTTCTGCGCGTCCTCGACG
>JBJKQV010000154.1:0-7874 GCA_046704985.1 Terriglobia bacterium | reverse complement strand
GCACGTTCGCCTTCGGACAGCCCTCCGGCGCACCCATTCTCTCTCCGGACGGCAAGCGGCTGGTTTTTCCTGCGCAAGATGCGTCCGGAAAAGAGTCGTTGTGGGTACGCCCGCTCAATTCGCTCTCCGCCCAGCGTTTGGCAGGAACGGAAGACGCGCAGTTTCCCTTCTGGGCGCCCGACAGCCGGCATGTCGGCTTCTTCCAAAAGGACAAACTCGAAAAAATTGATGTAACCGGCGGCCCACCGGTGCTGGTGTGCGACGCTCCGGGGGCCCGCGGGGGAACGTGGAGCCGCAACGACGTCATCCTGTTCGCGCCTCAAGCTCTGGGAGGCGGACTCATGTGGGTACCGGCGGCGGGCGGAACACCCACTACCATCGCTGCCCGCAAAGGATCGGGAGGAGCGTTCAGCAATCGCTGGCCGGTCTTCCTGCCCGACGGAAAGCACTTTCTCTATTTGAGTGGCGATCTGTCCGCCCCCGGGACCTCGAAGCTGGCAATCTACCTCGGTGAGCTGGACAGCAAGGGACAGCAATTCCTGCTCCAGGCCGATTCGCAGGCGCTTTACGCTGCCCCCGGATACCTGCTCTTTCTCCGTGGAGACACCCTGATGGCGCAGCGCTTCGATGCCCGCAACCGGAAGCTGGGCGGGGAAGCCTTTCCCGTCGCGGAGCACGTTGCTTCTCCGCAGCTTTACCGCCTCGGCCTCTTTAGTGTTTCGCAGACGGGCCTGATGGTTTATGAGAACGGCGGGGTGGGCAGCGGAGGCGGACAGCTCGCCTGGGTGGATGCGAATGGAAAGCAAGTGAGCACAGTCGGCCCGAGGGGACCCTTGGATATCCAACTCTCCCCCGACGGCAAGCAACTAGCTTACTCGATGTTGGGTGGGGAGGGGAAAGACGCCGACATTTGGATCACGGACTTGGCGCGAGGTGTCCGGTCGCGCTTCACCTTTGGTCCCGTACTGAACCGTTTTCCGGTCTGGTCTCCCGACGGGTCGCGCATCGCCTTCAGTTCCGTCCGCCAAAGCCAATTTGACCTCTACATCAAGAACGCCTCCGGGGCGGGCAGTGCGCAGGTTCTGGTAAAATCCGACGCCAGCAAATTTCCGAGTGACTGGTCGCGCGACGGGCGCTATCTTCTGTACTCCTCGCTCGAACCTCAAGGCAAGACCCAGTCGGATCTTTGGGTACTGCCGCTTTTTGGCAATCGCAAGCCCTTCCCTTATCTCCAAACCAAGTTCAACGAAGCCTTCGGAAAGTTCTCGCCTGACGGTCACTGGATCGCCTACGAATCGGACGAATCAGGGAATTTCGAAATCTATCTCTCGCCCTTTCCGGCCGGGGGCGCGAAATGGCAGGTTTCGCAAGGCGGCGGGGTGCAGCCGCATTGGAATCGCAGGGGCAGCGCCGTCTACTATCTGGCGCCGGGCGGAAAACTGATGGAAGTCAGCATCAAAGAAAAAGGCTCCGCGGTCGAAATCGGGACCCCGCGCGAGCTTTTCCAGGAGACCCTGACAAGCACGGGCCCGGCCGGTCACGCATATTGTGTCACTCCGGACGGCAAGCGGTTCCTGGTCGAAATGGCGCAAGAAGGATCTTCGCCGCCCCTCACCCTGGCCGCCAACTGGGCGGCCGGACTGAAGAAATAATTCGATGCGACCGGCGGTGGATGGATTTGTTTATCGGACACCAGGAATCTGAAGTGAGTCTGGCAGCCGGAACGAAGAGGAGCTTGGGACGTCTGGGAGGCGACTGAGCCGCCAGGCAAAATATAAGCACAGCGAGGAATCACGTGTTGACTGCAGGGGACAAACTCGGGGTCTATGAGATCGTGGCGCCTCTCGGCGCGGGAGGGATGGGCGAGGTGTATCGCGCCCGCGACACCAAACTCGGCCGCGAGGTGGCGCTCAAAGTTCTGCCCCCGGCCTTTGCCAACGACTCGCAGCGCATGGCGCGCTTCCAGCGCGAGGCGCAGGTGCTCGCCGCGCTCAATCACCCTCACATCGCGGCCATCTACGGCCTGGAGGAATCCGGCGAGGCGCAGGCGCTGGTGATGGAACTCGTCGAGGGACAGACGCTCGCCGAGCGGCTGGGCGCCGCGGCGCGCCCCGCATCCGCAACACAGTCCGGCGCTGTAGTGGGAATTCAGGAACTGTCCCTGCAGGAATCTCTGGCGATTGCCAAGCAAATTGCCGAGGCGCTCGAATACGCGCACGACCGCGGCATCGTGCACCGCGACCTGAAGCCCGCCAACATCAAGATCACTCCCGACGGCACGGTCAAGGTTCTCGACTTCGGCCTCGCCAAGGCGATGGCGTCGGAAGATTCGGCGAGCGATCTTTCCAACTCGCCCACGCTCACGGCGCTGGCCACGCAGGCGGGCGTCATTCTGGGCACGGCGGCCTACATGTCTCCCGAGCAGGCCAAGGGAAAGCCCGTGGACCGCCGCGCCGACATCTGGGCCTTCGGGTGCGTGCTCTACGAGCTGCTCACCGGCAAAGGGCTTTTTGAGGGCGAAACGGTCTCCGACACCCTGGCGGCCGTGATCATGAGAGATCCCGATTGGCAAGCGCTGCCCGACTCTGTCCCGCCGCGCATCGAGCAACTGGTGCGCCGCTGCCTGATCAAGGACCCCAAGCAGCGCTTGCAGGCCATCGGCGAAGCGCGGATTGTGATCGAGGAAACGCTTTCGGGCAAAGGGGCGGTCCCGCAGCCGACGGACGAATCGCCCTTGCCGGCGGCCGGCGAGACGCCGCCGATACAGCCGCAAGGGCGGCGCGCCCTGCCCTGGGCACTGGCGGGAATCTGTCTGCTCGCCGCGCTGGCTCTGGGCGCGGCCTACTTACTCAAAACCCCGCCGGCGGCCCAGACTATTCGCGCTCTCATTGCGCCGCCGGTGAAGGGCTCGTTTGCGTTCACGCAGCCCTCCGGCGCCCCGGTTCTTTCTCCCGATGGCCGGCGGCTGGCTTTTCCCGCCCACGATGCTTCCGGCAACGAGGCGCTCTGGGTGCGGCCGCTCGATTCACTCAGCGCCCAGGAGCTGCAAGGAACGGAAGGCGCCACGTTTCCCTTCTGGGCGCCGGACAGCCGTCACCTGGGCTTTTTTCAAAACGGCAAGCTGCGGAAAATCGACGTGACCGGAGGGCCCGCCGTAACCCTGTGCGACGTTGCCGACGGGCGCGGCGGCACCTGGAGCCGCAACGACGTCATCCTCTATGCGCCCGGCTCCCAGACCCTCCAGTTGATGCGCGTGCCGGCGGCGGGGGGAACCCCCACCCCGGTTGCCGCACACCAGGGAACGGGTTCGGCTTACAGCAACCGCTGGCCGGTTTTCCTTCCTGACGGCAAACACTTCCTTTACCTGGGCGGCGATTTGACCGCCGCGGGAACCAACAAGCTGGGAATCTACCTGAGCGAACTGGGATCGAAGGAGCAGCAGTTCCTCGTGCAGGCGGATTCCAACGCCCTTTACGCTCCTCCCGGCTACCTCCTGTTCCTGCGCGGCAACACTCTGATGGCGCAGCCGTTCGACGCCGGCAGCCGGAAGCTGCGCGGTGAAGCTTTTCCGATTGCCGAAAGCGTCGCCTCTCCCTCGCTCTTCCGGCTCGGCCTTTTCTCCGCTTCCCGAAACGGTCTGCTGATCTATCAAACCGGCGGAGGCGCCAGCAGCGGCCAGTTCGTTTGGCTGGACACGAACGGCAAGCAATTGGGCCTGGTGGGCAAACCCGGAACCGTGGATGAACCGGTGCTCTCGCCGGACGGAAAACGGCTGGCTTATGTGATTTTCGGCGAAGGCGGAAAACAAGAAGACGTTTACATCACCGACCTGGCACGGGGCGTGCAGACCCGCTTCACCTTCGGACCGAATCCCTCCGATACGCCCGTCTGGTCGCCCGATGGCAAGCGCATCGCTTATGGTGAGATCCACGACGGACACTACGACATTTACATCAAGGATTCCTCCGGCGCCGGAAATGCGCAGCCGCTCCTGGAGTCGGCCGCCGACAAGTTTCCGTTAGACTGGACCCGCGACGGCCGGTATCTCCTTTATGTGATGTTGGACCCCAAAGGGAAAACCAAGTACGACCTCTGGGCCCTGCCCATGTCCGGCGAGCGCAAACCCTTTCCGTTTCTGAATACTAAAGCCAACGAAGGCGCTGCGGTTTTTTCGCCCGACGGCCACTGGGTGGCTTTCGAGTCGGACGAGTCGGGCAGTTACGAAACTTACCTCACCCCCTTTCCGGGCGGAGGGGGCAAGTGGCAGGTCTCGCAGGGGGGAGGCGTGCAGCCGATCTGGAAACCCGACGGCAGCGCCCTCTACTACCTCGCGCCAGGCCCCAAACTGATGGAAGTGAGCGTTCACGAAGCGGGTTCGGCGGTGGAGATCGGAACGCCGCACGAACTCTTTCAGGTTCCCATGGTGCGCCCGGACTCCACGGGCCGCTCGTTTTCGATATCGCCGGACGGCAAGCGCTTTCTGGTGGCCGAGTCGGAGCAGGGCGCGGCGCCCCCCCTCACCCTGGTTTCCAACTGGGCGGCCGGCGTCAAGAAATAGACGCCCCCGACCGCCCGGTCGGCGCCTCCGCGCGCCGCGATTGACATTCCCCGGCGGGAGATTCCATAATCGCCTCAGGAACGGCGAGGCCGGGCTTGTGGGGCAAAGCGTTCCGTCCCAGACCTCAACCTACTCTTTGAGCGAGGCTCGATGGCGACTACCACTCAGTCTCCCAAGGCGTCTGCGTTGTCCAAGCAGCTCTTGGTCGGCGCGTATCGCACCATGTACACCTCGCGGCGCGTGGACGACAAGGAGATCCAGCTCAAGCGCCAGAACCGCGCCTTCTTCCAGATCAACGGCGTGGGCCACGAGGCGGTCAACACCGCCTGCGCGCTGCACCTGAAGGCGGGCTACGACTGGTTCTATCCTTATTACCGCGACCGCGCCCTGTGCCTGCAACTGGGCATGACTCCGCAGGAGATGTTTCTGGGCTCGGTGGGTTCGAAGGACGATCCCTGCTCGGGCGGGCGGCAGATGCCCTCCCACTGGTCGTCGAAGGCGCTCAACATCGTTTCGCAGTCCAGTCCTACCGGCACGCAGATTCTCCAGGCCGCCGGTGCCGCCGACGCCAGCCTCTACCTGGCCCAGGTGAAGGAAGCCGCCGAGCTGGCGCGCAGTTTCCACGCCGACGAAGCGGTCTACGTCTCGCTCGGCGACGGCGCCTCGAGCGAGGGCGAATTCTGGGAATCGCTCAACCTCGCCTGCCTGCGCAAGCTGCCGCTCTTTTACGCCGTCGAGGACAACGGCTACGCGATCTCGGTGCCGGTGGATTTCCAGACGGCGGGCGGAAACCTCAGCGCCCTGGTGCGCAATTTCCCCAACCTCCACGTCGAGGAATGCGACGGCACGGACTTTGCGGAAAGTTATGCGGCGGCGGGACGCGCGGTTGCGCACGTGCGCAAGCGCCGCGGCCCGGCGCTCCTCCACGCCCACGTCATCCGCCCCTACTCGCACTCCCTCTCCGACGACGAGCGGCTCTACAAGCCGCCGGAAGTCCGCCAGGAAGAAGCCCAGCGCGACCCGGTGGTGCGCCTGCGACGATATCTCGTGGAGCAGCAGCTGGTGAGCGAGCAGGAATTGAAGGAGATGGAAGCGGCGGTGGACCACGAGATCCGCGAGGCCGCCGACCACGCCCTGGCCGCAGAACCTCCCGACCCGGCGAGCGTCATGCTCTACGTCAACTCGCCCGCCGTCGACCCCACCTCCGACGAGTTCGACCGGCCCGGCAGGCCCGAGGGTGATCCCAAGACCATGGTGGATCTGATCAACGCCTGCCTGCGCGACGAGTTGCAGCGCGATCCGCGGGTGATGATCTTTGGTGAGGACGTGGCCGATTCCAGCCGCGAAGAAGCGCTCGATAAGGTGAAAGGCAAGGGCGGTGTCTTTAAGGTCACGCACAATTTGCAGCGGCAGTTTGGGACCATTCGCTGCTCCAACTCCCCGCTCGCCGAGGCTTCCATCATCGGCCGCGCCATGGGCATGGCCACGCGCGGGCTGAAGCCGGTGGTGGAAATCCAGTTCTTCGACTACATCTGGCCGGCCATGATGCAGATTCGCGACGAGCTGACCATGCTGCGGTGGCGCTCCAACAACGAGTTCGCCTGTCCGGTGGTGATTCGCACCGCCATCGGCGGGTATCTGGCGGGCGGCGCCGTCTATCACAGCCAGTCGGGCGAGTCCATCTTCACTCACATGCCCGGACTGCGCGTCGTCATGCCTTCCACGGCCCTCGACGCCAATGGCCTGCTGCGCACCGCCATCCGCTCCCACGACCCGGTGTTGTTCCTCGAGCCCAAGCACCTCTACCGCCAAACCCACAACCGCGGCCCCTACCCCGGGCCCGACTACATGATTCCTTTCGGCAAGGCCAAGCTGGTCCGCGAGGGCACCGACCTGAGCATCATTACCTACGGGTCGGTCGTATACCGCGCCGTGCAGGCGGCCAAGACCCTGGAACGCGAAGGGCTGAACGCCGAGATCCTCGACCTGCGCTCGCTGGCGCCCTACGACTGGGAGTTGATTGCCGCCTCCGTCAAGAAGACCAGCCGCGCCCTGGTGCTTTACGAGGACAACCTCTCCTTCGGATACGGCGCGGAAATCGCCGCGCGCATCGCCGACGAGCTGTTCGAGTGGCTGGACGCTCCCGTGCGCCGCCTGGCGGGCAAAGACGTCTTCGTCCCCTACCACCCCGAGCTCGAGGACGCCGTGCTCCCCCAGCCCGGTGACGTGGTGCGCGCCTGCCGCGAGCTGGCGGCGTTCTGAGCGGCGCCCTAAAGCCAATGCCCCGTTGCCCCCCTAACGGCGACCTCAGACCACCAACTTTAGCGTGAGCCTGCAGGCCTGAGGTCGGCCCCCGTCCGTCTGCGAATGACTTGGAATTCGGACCAGGGCCGTTACCTGTGCAAAGCGCGCCGTACTCTTCCGGCGCGGCACCCCTCTTCACACGAAAACCACATTTCAGTTTTGTACTCGTTGCCTTCCACGTCTTGGAAAGCGACGGTGACCGGAAGGCCCTCTGGCAGGTCTCCTAGACTCCTGGCCGAGACAGGGTCAGACTGAGTGGTGAGAGAACCGCTGTACACATTCTCATGCGACTCCTGCCCAGGTTTCAAGAAGACAGTAGAGTCCCACGTGCCCTCGCCCTCCGACAGTCCGGAATGAACGACCCTTACGTTCAACGCCCCGCCGTTCCCGGCGTTGACATACTTGTAGGCATTCTCGTTGGTCCTCACCAGAAGAACGTACGGTCGGAAGCTTTGGAGCCGTAACAGGTGCGTCTCATAGGTGTACACGGTGACAACGGCCAGCGTAAGCAGCGACGCCACGACTGTAAGGATCTGAAGTCCCATCCAATGCCAAACCGCGCCACAAACCAAAAGGCAAATTAGAGCTATCCCTGCAACGTGGCGCCTCACTTTAGATTGTCTGCTCCACTTCATATTTCACCACCTTCCGGCGAGAAACAAGTTGTCGACGTGAACACATTCTCGCCGCCTCATAGGCTAAAGTGGGATACATGCGAATTGTCAAGTTCAGAGGCAGGAACTGCTTCAGTCGCACAATCCTACGCGAGAAATGCCGGAAGGTGTTTGCCGGACACCTGCTGAAGGCAACAGGTCGCCCGCCTGGGCCCCGAAGACGTAAAGCCCTTTCGTATAGCCGCTCTACCCAATTCCCAGCTCGTCGATTTTTTCCAGCGGGGTGCCGCAGCGGCGGCAGATGACGGCGGCGCAGTCGCCGCAAACCAGAGGGTCGTCCACTTCGCGGTCGCAGGCAGGACAGTAGAGCGGCGCTTCCTGGGGTTCTTCCACTTCGC
>JBJKQV010000153.1:0-5913 GCA_046704985.1 Terriglobia bacterium | reverse complement strand
GGTTTGGGTCATGCCCCGGGACCTGAAAGATAAGTTCCATGCGGGCCTGGCCAAGTTACGCAAGGCTTTCATCGACCGCGCGCAGAACAAGGCGCAAGAAGAGAAGAAGCCCGGGCAGAAGGCCAAGAAGCGGCCCTGATTGCGCGCAGAGATTTTGGCGGGGAGTGCGAGCGTGAAAGAACAACTGGACGCCCTCATCTAAGAGATCGTGGAGCACGGCATCGCCTTCGAGGATGCCCGCAACGAGTTCGAGAAGCGCTTTATCAAGCGGGTCCTGGAGAAGTACAAGGGCAACCGCTGCCGGGCCGCTGAAACCCTGGGCATCCACCGCAACACCCTCAGCCGCAAGATCGAAGAGTTCGGGCTCGACCACGCCCACCGGCACCGCCGCCGGCGCTGAACGCTTAGGCCAGCCCCTGCCCGGCCCGCCCTCCGGCCGCGGCACGCTCCCGCCGGAGGCGCCTGTCCCCTGCCCGCCGACCCTGACTCCGCGCTTCCCTGAAATAAAAAGGGCCGGCAGATGCTGCCGGCCCTCAATAAACTGAGGTAGTAACGCCGCTTCTACCGCCGCCCCGGACGGTGATGGCGGGGACGAGTCTTGGCTTTGGCCGTGGCCGCCGCCAGGTCGTCGTCGTTGATCTTGCCTTGGTTCAGCGTCAGCACGAAGTTGGGAGTGGTAACGTAGGAGGCGATGACGCCCTGGAAGCGGATGGGATCGCCTTCCGCCAGGTCGCTCACCTTGGGCTGCGCGGAGTCCTGCAACTCGATGTCGTAACTGTCCGCCGCCTTCGATTTGTCGAGCGAGATCTGGACAACGTAACCGCCCGCGTCGGATTTGCTGACCCCATGCACAAATCCGCCCAAGCCCAGAGGCTGGGTCTTGAGCTGCGCCCAGGTCTGCTGCACGATCGAGGGGCAGCCATCCACCTTCAACCGGAAGACCACCTTGTTGAAGTTGTCGAGGTTGGGATTGCCGGTGGCCGCCGGGGCCGCCAGCGCCGAGACCTGGAAATCCGGAGGGGGCGTCTCGGAAGAGCCCGCCTGGCTGATTAACTGGTCGAGGCCGTCCAGTCCGCCGTGGTAGCAGGCGTAGGAACCCTTCAGGTATTTGTCGATCCCCGACACGTCGGTCGAGCTCGAGCCCTTACCGATGGCTTCGGCGCGCGCCACGTACCAGAAACCGTCGTTGTAGTCGGGGGGATTCTGGGACAGGTAAGCGACGCCCAACCGGTAGGTGTTGTACATGTCCTTGGGATTGTCTTCGAGCGCCGACTTGAAGTGGGTGATGGCTGTCGCGTAGTCCTTCTGCTGCAAGGCCACAAACCCCAGCGTGCCGTTGAAGATGCTGCGCAGGCCCTTCACCGCCGAGTCGAACTGCTCCTGGGAAGCGTTGGCAGGCTTCTGCAGCTTGGCGAGAACGTCCAGACCTTGCTGGGCGGTCGATTTCGCCTGCGACAGGTCCTGCGAGGAATTGGGATCGGTAGGCTTGTAGATATACGGGAAGGCAAAGCTCAAGTAGCGCAGCGCGTCCAGGTTGTTGGGATCGTCCTTGAGGACGGCGTGCGCTTCGTTCATGGCCTTGGCGCTGTCTCCCAGCTGCTGGTAGGCCCCCATCATGGCCTGGTGGGCCAGATAGGCGAAATCGGAATTGGCGTACTTCTGAAGAAACGCCTCGGCCAGCGCGACCTTCTTGTTGGGGTCGGTCTCCTTGGCCATGGCGTTGAAGGCGTTGTACTCCGCCGTGCTCTTCCACTGCCGCTGCTTGGGCGCAGCGGCCTGTTGAGGAGCTGCGGCGGCGCGAACCGCCAGCCTCGGGCCCAGCGTCGGGAGCTTCGGCGCCGGGGCCGCAGCAGCAGCCAGGGCGCTCACCACAATCACGTTTAACCACAAGAGTGTTTTCTTCATCAACCGACTACCTCAGTCTTTAGGGTCAGAATTCTTCCGGATAGAGTGATCCTCCGTCCGACGGCACCCCGCCGGCCACCAGCCCTTAGCCCGGGCCTAGAGGGCACCCAATACTTCCTTACCACTTCGGACGCACACTCCAAATATCAGGACTTGAAGAACTTTTCAAGCAAAATTTCAAGCGGCCCCGCCTTTTCAACGGCTTCGGGACCTTGCCCTCTCTATCTATGATGCCACTTCGGCACCTTGCGTGGCCAGCATCTTGTTGCCGGTCGTGGGAAGCTCCTTTACAATCGCCCTATGCCCGCGGACCCGCGTCAAGCTCTCGCCCAACGCGCCGAACGGGCGGCGGTTGCCCCCCGCCACCTGCTGGAACCCTTCTTCGGCGACGCCGCCAAGGAAGTGCTGGTGTCGCTGGCGCAGAATCCCAACCTCCGCGACCGCGACCTGCTGCGCCTGCTGCAGCGCAAAGACCTGCCGCGCGAAGCCTTGCAGGCGGTGGCCGCGCACCCGGAAGCGGCGCGCAATTATCCCGTGCAACTGGCCCTGGCGCGCCACCCGCGTACTCCGCGCTTTGTCAGCTTGCCGCTGCTCAAGTCGCTCTACCTCTTCGACCTGGTGCGCGTCTCGCAGACCCCGGGCGTGCCCACCGACGTGCGCCTGGCCGCCGAAGAGCAGATTCTGCGCAAGGTCGAAACCTTGCCGCGCGGCGAAAGGATCACTCTGGCGCGCCGCGGCTCGGGACGCGTGGCGGCGGGATTGCTGCTCATCCCCGACTCGCAGGTGATCGCGGCGGCGCTCGAGAACCCCTTTCTGACCGAGAGCCATCTGCTGCGCGTGCTGGGCCTGGAAACCCTCACCCCGCTGGCCGTGGAAGGCATGGCGCGCAGCGAGAAGTGGTCGGCGCGCTACCAGGTGCGCCTGGCGCTGCTCCGCAACCCCCATGCCCCGCGCCCGCGCCTGGTGGAATTTCTCCCCGACCTGGCGGTCCACGACTTGCAGGAGGCCTGTCAGGACCGGCGCATGCCCGAGCCGGTGCGCGAATTCGTTCTGGCCCACTGCCGCGAACGCCGCGAAAGCGCTTCCCGCCCCCACCATCCCTAGAAGTCTGCTAAAGTGTTGGGGTTTGTCATGAAGATTGAAACCCAGCGCGCGAGTATTCTCATGCCCCCGACGTGCCCGCGCCGGCCGGCGGCGGCCATTCCGCAAGCAAGGAGCGCCCGTGGCGTTTAGCTGGTTCGACCTGACGGTGGTGGTTCTCTACCTGGCGGCCATCACCGCCTTCGGGGCGCACTTCGGCAAGCAGCAGAAAACCCTGCACGATTACTTCCTCGGCGGACGCCGCCTGCCCTGGTGGGCCATCGCCTTTTCGGTGGTCTCGGCCGAAACCAGCATCCTCACCGTCATCAGCACCCCGGGCATCGCCTACGACTCCAACATGGGCTTCCTGCAGTTGGTCTTCGGCTACCTGGTGGCGCGCGTGGTGGTCAGCTTCGTGCTCATTCCCAAATATTTTGCCGGCGAGCTCTACACCGCCTACCAGCTCATCGAGCGCCGCTTCGGGCGCAACTTGAAGCTTTTCACCGCCGGGTTGTTCCTCTCCACGCGCGCGCTGGCCGAGGGCGTGCGCGTCTTCGCCATCTCCATCATGATCGAGGTCATCTTCAAAACCGGCGTGCTCCCGGCGGTGCTCATCGTCACCGCGCTCACGCTTTTCTACACCTTCGAAGGCGGGCTGACGGCGGTCATCTGGACCGACGTCATCCAGCTCAGCATCTATCTGGCGGGAACGGTGGTGGCGCTGTTCATCGCCCTGCACGCGCTGCCGGGCGGCTGGAGCGACGTCACGCGCCTGGCCGCCGTTTCGGGCGGCAAGTTCACGATTTTCAATTTCCACTTCAACTGGCACCAGCCCTACCTGTTCTGGTCGGGGCTGGTGGGCGGAACGTTCCTCACCAGCGCCAGCCACGGCACCGACCAGCTGATCGTCCAGCGGCTGCTGGCGGCGCGCAACAAGCGCCAGAGCCAGGGCGCGCTGCTCTCCAGCGGCCTGGTGATCCTCTTCCAGTTCGCCCTGTTCCTGGTGATGGGCGTGGTGCTCTTTGCGTTCTACCACCACTTTCCGCCCGCCCACGCCTTCAGCCGCGCCGACAAGATCTATCCCACCTTTGTGGTGACGCAGATGCCCATGGGCCTGGCGGGTTTGCTTGCCGCGGCCATCATCGCCGCCGCCATGGCCAACCTGAGCGCCGCCTTCAATTCCCTGGCCTCGAGCTCGGTGATGGACTTCTACAAGCCGCTCTTCCGTCCCGACGCCGACCAGAAGCATTACGTACGCGTGTCGCGCGGCCTAACGCTGGTGTGGGGCGCGGTGCTGATCGTCATCGCCATGGTGGCGCAACAGATGCACGAAAGCGTTTTGGAGCTCGCGCTTACCATCGCTTCGGTCCCTTACGGCAGCATGTTGGGAATCTTTCTGCTCGGCGTGCTGACCCGGCGCGCCAACAGCCGCGGGACCTTTATCGGGGCGCTGGCGGGCCTGGGCGCGTTGCTGCTGGTGGTCGCCTACCGCGCCTTGGGCATCGTGGACATTGCCTGGACGTGGTATGTTGCCATCGGCGCGACCGTGACCTTCGTGGTCGGGCGGCTGGCCAGCGAGATCTGGCCGGCGGCGGAAGGTGCCAAGAGCTGATGGCCGAAAACACCCAACTGGTCAAGGGGCTGGGGTTGTTCGGCGCGGTGTCGGTGGCCGCCGGCACCATGATCGGCACCGCCATCTTCGTCGTCCCCGGACACATGCTGGGCCTGCTGGGCACGCCCGGCTGGGTGATCCTGGTTTGGATTGCCGCCGGCCTGCTGAGCCTGTTCGGCGCTCTCGGCTATTCGGAGCTGGGCGCCGCCATCCCGGAAGCGGGCGGCGAATACGTCTACCTGCACCGCGCCTACTCGCCGGGCACCGGCTTCCTGTTCGGCTGGACCACCTTCATCATCGCCAAGCCCGCTTCCATCGCCGCCATCTCGACGGCCTTCGTCATCTACTTCAGCTATTTCTTCCCCTCCCTCACCGGGGTGGTTTGGAAAGCCACCGTTCCCGGTTTGGCGTGGACGTTTCAGTTGACCGGACTGCAACTGGGCGCGGGAGTGATGATCGCCCTGCTTTCCGGCATCAACATCCTGGGCGTGCGCCGGGCCGGCAACGTGCAGGTGCTGTTCACCGCCTGCAAGCTGGCGGTGCTGGCGGTGCTCATCGTGCTCGGCCTGACGATGGGCGGCGGGTCGTTCGCGCATTTTGCTTCCGCGGCGGGCATCCACACCCACGAGGGCCTGCTGGCCGCCTTTGGGGTCGCCACCGTGCTGGCCCTCTATGCCTACGACGGCTGGAACAACCTGAGCATGGTGGCCGGAGAGGTGAAAAATCCGCAGCGCAACATTCCGCGCGCGCTCATCGGCGGCACGATTCTGGTCATCAGCGTCTACGTGCTGGTGAACCTGGCGTACTTCCGCGTGCTCTCGCCCCAGAACGCCGTGGCCACACAAAAGATCGCCGCCGAAACCGCCCGCCACCTGCTGGGGCACGCCGGGGGCGCGTTCGTGGCCGTGGGGGTGATGATTTCCGCCTTCGCCACGCTCAACGGCTCGATCCTGACCGGAGCGCGCGTGCCCTACGCCACGGCGCGCGACGGGCTGTTCCCGCGCTTCCTGGGCAACCTCCACCCGCGCTTCCGCACCCCGGTGGCCTCCATCGTCGCCCAGGGCGTGATCGCCGCCGCCTTCGCCCTCACCGGAACCTACGACGCCCTGGCGACCAAGGTGATCTTTTCGGAGTTTCTCTTCTACGCCCTGGTGACGGCGGGAATCTTCGTGTTGCGGCGGCGCGAGCCGGGGCTCGAGAGACCCTACCGCACGTGGGGCTACCCGCTGGTGCCGGCGGTCTTTGTCGCGCTTTCCGCGGCGCTGCTCGTCAATACCTTCTACGCGCAGCGCGCCGATTCTCTGTGGGGACTGGTG
>JBJKQV010000152.1:0-24432 GCA_046704985.1 Terriglobia bacterium | reverse complement strand
CGGGCGCCGACGCGGTGCTGGTGAATTGCGCCCCGCTCGCCGACATCAGCGCGGCGCTCGAGGCCTTGCGGCGCGCCGCCACCAAACCTTGCGGCGCCTTCGGCCACATCGGCCGCTACGATCCTCCCAGCTGGAAGTTCGGTTTCTATCCGCGCTTCAGCGGCGCCGAGGCGGTGCCCCCGGAGCTCTATCTGCAAAGCGCGCGCGCGTGGAAAGCGGCAGGGGCGCAGATTATCGGCGGCTGCTGCGGCACCACGCCTGAGCACGTGCGCGCTCTGCGCGAGGGACTGGCGGGAGATAGTAAGCAGTAGGCAGTTGGCAGAAGGCGGCAGAATACTTCAAAGGCGGCGGCAGAGCAGAGAAGGGGAGTTGATGAACGACCGCTACTCCAAGTTGCTGGAACGCCTGGACCGAAGGGAAATCATTATCCTCGACGGCGGCATCGGCAGCGAGATGCTGCGCCGCGGGGTGACCTGGGAAGGGCACAAGGTGGAGAGCGAGCCGGAAGCCATCCGGGCGATCCATGCCGACTACCTGCGGGCGGGCGCCGACGTGATTTCCACCAACACCTTTCAGCTCACCCGCCGCAGCTTTGCCAATCACTTTGCCGACGCGCGGCACATGCGGCACATCGGCGCCGCCGACCTGGAAACGCGCGCCCCGCTGCTGATTGCCGAGGGCGTCAAGCGGGCGCTGGAAGCGCGCGAGCAGACGGCGCGCCCGCAAGCGTGCGTAGCCGGCGCCATGACCACGCTCGACTGGTGCTTCCGCCCCGACCGCGCCCCGTCGCCCGACGACATGCTCGCCGAGTACCGCGAGACGGTCGCGGCGTTTCAGCGGGCGGGAGCCGACCTGATGCTGTTTGAAACCTTCAACAGCTCGCGCGAAGCGCGCACGGCGCTGGATGCGGCGCGCGACCTGGGAATTCCCGCCTGGGTGGGATTCGTCTGCGACGATCAGGGCCGGCTGCTCAACGGCGAGACCATGAAAGAGCTGCGCGCCGGCCTCGCGGGCGCCGAGCCCGACGTGCTGCTGTTCAATTGCGCGCCCGTGCCCGACATCACACAAGCCCTGGGCGAGTTGGGCGAAGAATACCGCGGCACCCGGGGCGGCTACGCGCACGTGGGCCGCTTTGACCCGCCCGACTGGCGCTTCACGGACGAATATCCTCCCGACGAATACCTGGCCGCGGCGCTTGAGTGGGTGGAGCTGGGCGCCCAGGTGCTGGGCGGCTGCTGCGGCACCACGCCCATGCACATCGAAGCCCTCAAGAAAGGCCTGCCCAAGACCCTGCCCGCCTGAGCCCCGCTCATTCACCCGCGAGCCACGACTTTCCCTTTACGGCTGGATGACGCCGCCGGGGTCCTGGTCCTCACAGTTTGTCTTCTGCTCGTCATAACAAAGGGTCACCTTGTACTTGAAGTAGACAGGCGCCTGGCCGGGAGAAAGGTGCAGGTCTTTCGTCGGCGGTGTCATCACGAAAGACTCGCCGGGGCCGAAACTGAAATCGGATTGATCTACGCCGTCCTTGGCAAAGGGAGTCCCATTCTCGAATTTAGCTTCGAAGGTCACAAATGTGGCGTCCTTGGCCTTTTCCCACCTCAGCATGTGAACCCTTCTGGAGCCTCCCTGGCAGAGGGTAAAAGTTTCCGGGTCCACGAAGTTATCGAGATGGTTGCTGACCACCACTCTCTCGATGCCCTTGCACGTGTGGGGACGGACCGTGGGCGGGGGGGCAGGCCGGGGTGCCGGTGCCGCCGCCTCGGCGGAGATAGTTACACCGCTATGTAGGGAGAAGACTCCGACGAGGAGCATTCCCGCTGCGACCAGTGCCAGGATGAGGTAATTCCGATGGGTTTTCGAGTGCGTTTCCATGGTTTCCTCCTCTCGTCGAGCTTATTTCTTCTCGAGCAACCGTTGAAACCGTGGGTTCGACCTTAAGGAATCGAAATTGGGGGTATCGCGCAGGAAAGTGAGAGAAAATCCCGCCGCGCGGGCCTTCTCGAGCCAGGCGAGCGCCTGGTTGCGGTCGCCGAGCCGGATGTAGACGAGCGCCACGTTGAAAAGCAGTTCGGAGTCGTTGGGCGCGAGGCTGAGGGCCTGGCGGGCGGTTGAGAGCGCCGCCTTCCTCTCGCCCGTGCTCGCCTCGTACCACGCCAGGTAGCCCATGGCGCGCGCGTCGCGGGGATTGATGTGCAACTGCTCGCGGGCCAGGGCGATGGCGTGCTGGTAAGCCTCCCGTGCCGAGGCTTCCTTCCCCGAAATCCACGAGTAGGCGTCGCCATGATTTCCCCAGACCAGGTACTCGCGCGCATTGATGCTCAGCGCGTGCCGGTAGGTTTCCGCGGCTTGCGAGTACTGCCTTTGGAAGTAATAGGCCGAGGCCAGGTTGGAGTAAGTGGGCGCGGTGGGGCGGATGGCGATGGAGCGCTGGCACGCATCCACCGCTTGTGAGTAGAGCCCCTGCATCATTTCCGCCCAGCAGAGGTTGCTGAGCCCGCGGTCGTTGTCGGGGACGAGTTTGACGACCTCGCTGAACATGCGCGCCGCCTGGGCGTATTGGGCCTGGGCCAAGTAGAATCTTCCCAGGTCGTTGTACCCGGCCCAGTATTTCGGCTGCAGGGCAATGGCGCGCCGGAAGGTGGCCTGGGCTTCCGCCGGCTTGCCGAGCTTCTCGTAGGCGGCCGCCAGGCCCCGGTAAGCGTCATCGCGGTTCGGTTCCTTGTCCACCGTGGCGTCGAATTCCTTCACCGCCTGCTCGTATTCGCCCGTTTCGTTCAGCCAGGTGGCCATGCAGAAATGCGGCTCGGCGAACTGGGGGTTCAGTTGCATCGCCCGATCGCACGCCGCGCGGCCCATCTGGACCAGCTCGGGATTCTTGACCGTCTGGTACTTGCGCCAGTAAGCCTCGCCCAGCCCCGCCTGCGCCAGCGCGTCCTGGGGATCGATCTCGAGGGCGTGTTGGAAAACCTCGATTGCCCGCTCGACGTTCTCGGGCTTGTGGTAATCCTGGAGGTAGCCGCGGCCTTGTAGGTAGTAATCGTAGGCAGCGGGTTGGTCGGTCCCGCGCAAGGCCAGGGCGCGGCGCTCCTGCGGCTCCAGGGCCGTATCGAGATTCTTCAGGATGCTGTTCACCACCTGGTCTTCGAGCGCGAAAACGTCGGCGCTGGAGGCAGTGATGGTGTCGGCGCGCAGTTGCCGACGCCCCGCGGTGTCCACCAGGGCGTAGGTCACCCTCACCCGATTTCCCGAGCGGAAGAGGCTGCCTTCCAGCACCAGGTTGACGCCGAACTCGCGCCGCGCTTCCTCGATTGTGTGGACGCGCAACGCCCGCACCTCCCCCGCCGGCACCACGCTCATCCCGTGCTTCTCCGCCACCTGCCCCAGCCGCGCCGTGACCGTCTCCGCCAGGCCGCCGGAGAAGGCGGCCGTCTGCCGGTCGCCCTCCAGCACCGTGAAGGGAAGAACCGCCAGATACTTCTGCTGGGGCATGGGCGCGGAAGGTTGCCGCCCGGCCACGAGATGCCGCAGGGAGGGAACCAGAGCGAACGCGAGTACCAGGGCCAGGAGCGTTCCCAGCAGGGGAACCAGAACCCGGGGGCGCAGGAATCGCCGGCGCTTCAGCCCTGGGGCGCGCCAGCTGAGAGACTCGCCGCGTTCCACGGCTCGCAGGTCCTCCACCAGCTCTGCGGCACGGGCATAGCGCCGGGCGGGATCTTTCTCCACCAGGCGCGCAACGATCTGCTCCAGCGCCTCGGGAAGCTGGGGATTGAGTTTGCGAAGCGGCTCGGGAGCGGCGTTCAGGATGCGGTCCGTGGTGGCGATCATGGTCTGGGCCAGGAAGGGGTGCCGGCCCGTCAGGGCTTCGTAAAAGACGATGCCCATCGAAAACAGGTCGGCGCGCTCGTCCGATTCCCGGCCCACCAGGACTTCCGGCGCCATGTAACCGAGTGTGCCGCCGAGCTGGCCGGGATCGCTCAGCTCGCTGTCGGTGAGCTGGTTAGGCTGAGGCAGGCGCCGGGCCACGCCGAAGTCGAGAATCTTCACCCCGCCCTTGGGGGTGAGCATGATGTTTTCCGGCTTGATGTCTCGGTGGGCGATGCTCTTTTCGTGGGCGGTCACCAGGGCTTCGGCGCACTGGATGGCCGCGGGCACGAACTCCTTCCACGAGAGCGGTTCCCTGAGCCGCTGTCGCAGCGTGACGCCCTCGACGTACTCCATCACCATGAACGTCTCGTTGCGGTCCTCGAGAATGTCGTAGATGCCGGCGATGTGCTGGTCGTTGAGAAGGGAGGCTCGCTCGGCCTCCTTGAGAAAGCGATGGCGATAATGCTCGTCGGTGCGCAAGGCGGGCGCCAGGCGCTTGAGCGCCACCGGACGGCGCAGCATGGTGTCATCGGCCAGGTAGACCTCGCCCATACCCCCCGCGCCCAGGCGCGAGCGGATATTGAAACGTCCCACCGTCATGCCTGTCAGGTCAGGAACGTCTGGCCATGGAAAGCGGAGTGGAGGTACCGGTTCCGGCATAACGCGGTCCTGCACGCAGGGGCAAGGGAGGATGGCGCTCAGAACCTCGGACTCAAGGATCGGCGCACTCTTGGATTATCGCCCTAGTTAACTGTGCAAATCGTAGGGCAGGTAACCTTATGAATGCAAGCGCAAAAACGCCGGGAGGGGGGCCTCCCCCCTCGGGAGCTCTTTTGAGGGGAACCGTCAGCGGCCGGAGCCGGTCTTGCGGTCTTGGAGGATTTGGCGCGCGGCGTTGCGGCCGCTGGCGCCGGTGAGGCCCGAGCCGGGGTGGGTCCCCGAGCCGCAGAGGTAAAGTCCGGGGACCGGGGTGCGGTATTGCGACCAGCCGAGCAGCGGGCGCAGCGTGAAAAGCTGATCGAGCGACATATCGCCGTGGAAGATCTGGCCGCCCGTCAGGCCGTAGGTTTCCTGGAAATCCAGCGGCGTGATGACCTGGCGGTGGAGAACCAGTCCGGGAAGGTCGGGGGCGTAGGCGGCCAGCGTCGAGACCACCGTGTCGCCCAGTTCCTCGCGCCGGCTCGGCCAGTCGCCCTGCCTCAATCGGAAGGGCGCAAACTGCGCGTAGACCGAAAGGACGTGCTGGCCCGCCGGGGCCAGCGACGGGTCGGCCAGGGTGGGAAGGGCCGCTTCCAGCACCGGGCGGCGCGACGGGGCGCCGTACTTGGCGTCGTCGAAGGCGCGCTCCAGGTACTCGAGTGTGGGGCCGATGTGGATGCGCCCGCTGAGCGTTGCGCCGCCGTTCGCGCCCGCCAGGGCGGTGAACGACGGCAGTCCCGAGAGCGCCAGGTTGACCTTGGCCACCGCGCCCCGGCAGCGGTAATTGCGCATGCGCAGCACGAAGCTGGGATCCAGGTGCTCGGGGCCCAGCAGGCCCAGGAAGGTACGCTTGGGGTCGGCGTTCGAAACCACCAGGCGCGCGGAGACTTCTTCGCCGCCCGCCAGCACCACGCCCGTTGCCGCGCCGTTCTTGACGGCGATGCGCTCCACTGCGGCGCCGGTGCGGATTTCCGCGCCCGCGGCGGTGGCGGCAGCGGCCAGCGCCTGGGTGAGCGCGCCCATGCCGCCCTTGGGGAACGCCGCGCTCCCCGCCGGGTGCGCATCGGCGAGCGCGCGCAGCAGCAGCACGGCGCTCGAACCCGCCGAGGCGGGACCCATGAAGTTTCCGAAGATGCCTTGCGCCGCCAGCGCGGCGCGCAGCAGTTCGCTTTCGAACCATTCCGAGACCAGGTCGGCGATGGGCATAGGGACCCAGCGCAGCAGCCGGTAGAGGTCGCGCTCGCCCAACCCGCGCAGCCGTTTGCCGGTCTTGAGCAGCCGCCACCAGTCGCCGGCGCCGGAAGCGTCCCCGGGCAGCGGCGTTTCGTCCATGAGCGGCGCGAGCGTCTCGGCCAGGCGCGCCAGCACGCGTTGGAATTCCTCAAAGCGCGCGGCGTCTTTGGCGGAAAACGCCGCCAGGGCGCGCGAGGTTTCCGCCGGATCGGAGGAGAGCAGCAGCGCGCGGCCGTCTTCGCCCAGCGCCAGCAAGCGCGCCGCGGGCTCGATCATCTCCAGACCGTGGCGGCTGAGTCCCAGGTCGCGCACAATCTCCGGGCGCAGCGGCCCCGCCGCGTGAGCGAGCGTGGGACACTTGAAGCCGGGAGCAAACTCTTCCGTGATCGCCGCGCCGCCCACCAACTCGCGCCGTTCGAGGACCAGAGGCTTCAGCCCCGCCTGCGCCAGATAGAACGCGGTCACGAGCCCGTTGTGGCCGGCACCGACGATTATTGCATCTCGCATAATCTATCCAAGAAGCAAGAAGCCAGAAGCAAGAAGCCGGAAGTTATCGAACCGAAGCGATGACCGCTCGAGTATAGGAACCCAAGAGTCGGCTGATCTCTTGCAGGGCGCCTTCCAGGGGACCTGTCGACCCGTAGCCCAAGTCCTCTGCCAATACCAGGTAGTACCGGCTCTCTTCGAGGGAGCCTTCGGCAATATTGAACAGGCGCGCCTTGTCCGCTCTTCCGCGCTTCCCGAAGCCCTCGGCGATGTTGGCGGCAATGGAGACCGCCGCCCGCCGCATCTGGCTGGTGAGCCCGTAGGTTTCCTGTCGGGGGAATCCGGCGGTTAGACGATAAACGTTCAGAACGTACTCATGGGCCTTGCGCCACACGATGAGGTCGCGAAAAGTTTTGGCAGGATCGCGGAGCGTTTCCATTTTCGCACCTCCTTGCTTCTTACTTCTTCCTTCTTACTTCTGGCTTCTTGCTTCTGGCTACTTGTCCTTTAGAATTTCCATCGCCGCCAATCTTCCCGGCGCGCCCATGATGCCGCCGCCGGGGTGGACCGCGGAGCCGCTCATATAGAGGCCGCGAATGGGCGTGCGGTACTGCGCCCAGCCGGGCACGGGGCGCAGGAAGAACAGTTGCTCGAGCGACAGCTCGCCCTGGAAGATGTTGCCTTCCGAGAGCCCGAACTCGCGCTCCAGGTCGAGCGGCGTCACCACCTGGCGGTGCAGGATAATGTCCTTGAGGTTGGGCGCGTGCTCGGCAATGGTGTCGATGACGTTGTCGCCGAAAGCCTCGCGCTTCTCGTCCCAGGTTCCTTCGCGCAGCTTGTAGGGCGCGTACTGGACAAAGCACGACATCACGTGCTTGCCGGGCGGCGCCACCGAAGGGTCGGTGAGCGAAGGAATCACGATGTCGATGTAAGGCCGGCGCGAGTAGTCGCCGTACTTGGCGTCGTCGTAGGCGCGCTCCATGTAATCGACCGAAGGGGAGATGGAAATCGCCCCGCGCAGGTGCGTCCCTACGCCCGGAAGACAGGTGAACTCCGGCAGCGCGTCGAGCGCCAGGTTGACCTTGCCCGACGAGCCGCGATACTTGAAGCGCTTTACTTCTTCGAGAAATTCCGCCGGCAGCTCGCGGGGCTCGATGAACCTTTCGAAGGTGAGGCGCGCGTCGACGCTCGAGGAAACCACCGAGGCGCTGATCTCGTCGCCGTTTTCCAGCACCACGCCGCACGCTTTCCCGTCGCGCACCAGGATGCGGGCCACGGGCGCCTGGGTGCGGATTTCCGCCCCCGCCTCGCGCGCCGCCTCGGCGATGGAGTTGGAGATGGCGCCCGTGCCCCCGCGCGCGAAACCCCAGGAGCGGAAGGCGCCGTCGATTTCGCCCATGTAGTGGTGGAGAAGCACGTAGGCGGTGCCGGGCGAGCGCACCCCCAGGAAGGTGCCGATGATGCCGGAGGCCGACATGGTAGCCTTGAGCGGGTCGGTCTCGAACCACTGGTCGAGGAAGTCGGCGGCGCTCATAGTCATCAACTGCACGTGGTTGTACTGCTCCATGGGGGGCAGGGAGCGGAAGCGCCGGCCGAGGAAAAGCAGCTTGGAGATTTCGCTCCAGGCCAGGCGCGAGGGGTCGGGCGCCATCATTCCCAGCACCGGCTTGACGAACTTGCACAGCTCCAGCATCGCCTTGCCGAATTCGTCGTAGGCTTCGGCGTCCACGCGGGAGTGGCGCGCGATCTCGCGGCGCGTCCGCCCGTGGTCGTTGACGCGCCACAGGTAATCGCCGTTGGGCAGCGGCGTAAAGGTGCCGTCCAGGGGCAAAATCTCCAGCCCGTGGCGCGGCAGGTCGAGGTCGCGGATGATTTCGGGGCGCAGCAGGGAGACGACGTAGGAGCAGACCGAGAACTTGAAGCCCGGAAAGATTTCTTCCGTCACCGCGGCGCCGCCCAGCACGTGGCGGCGCTCAACGACCAGGACTTTCTTTCCGGCGCGCGCCAGATACGCGGCGTTCACCAGGCCGTTGTGCCCGCCTCCAATCACGACGATGTCGTAAGCGGAGCTCATGTGCGTTTTTCCAGGGTCCCCCGCGCGGGCCGGGAGACTCCACCCCGCGGCGGGCTTCGCCATTCTAGCCCCAACTTCCTGCCTTGTCATGGGAAAACTCCTGCGGATATAATCGGCCTCCGGCGGGGGATTTCCCGGCCAGGGCGGAGGAGGTGTCGGATGCCGGTCGGAACTGCGTTTCACGAGAGAACCTATGAGCTCTGCCATAGCCTCAGCTACCGAGAGTGGTCGGGCTATTACACGGTGAGCGTCTACGAGACGCACCACGAGCACGAGTACAACGCCATCCGCAATGCCACGGCGCTCATCGACGTCTCGCCGCTCTACAAGTATCTGGTGCGCGGGCGCGACGCCACGCGCTTCGTCAATCGCCTCATCACCCGCGACATCAACAAGGTCCGCCCCGGGCAGGTGATCTACTGCTGCTGGTGCGACGAGCAGGGCAAGGTCATCGACGACGGAACCATCTCGCGCCTGGACGAGAACACCTACCGCTGGACCGCCGCCGACCCCAGCCTGCGCTGGTTCTCGCAGAACGCCCTGGGCATGGAGGTCGAGCTCGAAGACATCTCGGAGCGCGTGGCCGCGCTGGCCGTGCAGGGCCCCACCTCCGGCCGGTTGCTTCAGAAAGTGGCGGAGGCGGATCTGGCGCAGATGAAATATTTCCGCTTCACCCACGGCTCGATTGCCGGCGTGCCGGTGGACATCTCGCGCACCGGGTACACGGGCGACCTGGGTTACGAAATCTGGATGCCCTGGGAGCGCGCCGTCGAGGTTTGGGACGCGCTGGTGGGGGCGGGAGGGGCGTTCGACGCGCGCCCGGCGGGCATGCTGGCCCTGGACGTGGCGCGCATCGAGGCCGGACTGCTGCTCATCGAGGTGGATTACACGTCCAGCAAGAAAGCGCTCATCGACTCGCAGAAGTACACGCCCTATGAAATCGGCCTGGGGCGCATGGTGCACCTGGAGAAGGAAAACTTCATCGGCCGCCGGGCGCTCGAGCAGGTGAAGAGCGACGGCGGCGGGCGACGCTTCGTGGGCCTGGCGGTTCACTGGGAGGAAGTCGAGAAGGTTTACGAGCGCGTGGGGCTGGCGCCGCAGGCGCCCAGCACCGCGTCGCGCGTGGCGGTGCCGGTCTTCCGCGGCTCGACGCAGGTGGGCAAAGCGACTTCCACCACCTGGTCGCCGCTGCTCAAGAAGATGATCGCGCTCGCCAGCGTCGACGCCGAGCACGCCGCGCCCGCGACCGAGCTGCGCGTCGAAATCACCGTCGAGGGCGTCCACCACTTTGTGGCCGCCACCGTCGTTCCCATGCCCTTCTTCAATCCGCCGCGCAAGACCGCGACGCCCGTGGTCTGAGGCCCGTCCCGGGGGAAATCCTTCATCACTTGCGCGAAGGCCGCGCGGGGTTCATCATAAGAACTCCTATGACTCGCGTGCAGGCGGTGGCCATCGCGTTGTTGAGCGTCTCGGTGGGCTGGACGCTGTTGGTCTGGTTCATGGCGGGGCGCAGCTTCTCGAGCGTCGAGCGCGTCCTCAAAAAGCCCACGCCGGCCTTTCAGGAGACGACGCAAGCTCTCACTCCCGAACAGACTCGCGGCGCGCTGCGCTACCTGGCTTCGGAAATCAACCGCGCCATGTTCCGCGCCTACGGCTGGGGGCAGACGCTGCTGGCCGCGGCGGTCTTCCTACTGCTGTGGCGCTGGGCGCCCGCCGACAAGTTCAGTTGGATTCTGGCGGGCGTCATCCTGGTGCTGGCGCTGATTCTGGCCCTGGGGATTACGCCCCTGCTGATCTCGATCGGGCGCCACCTGGATTTTGTGCCGCGCGAGCCGCCCCCGCCGGGTTTTCGCCGCTTCTGGATGCTGCACGGAGCCTTCACGGCGCTCGACGGCGCGAAGCTCATCGCCGCGCTGGTGCTCATCGTGCGCTGGATTGTGCGCGGTTGAGGGCTGCGGGCCTGCTTGACAGGACTGAGGGCCGATGGCAAGATGAAAAATTGGCCCCGGGCCTGCAAGGTTTTCTGCTGGGCGCCCGGCGGCTTAGTAAGGTTTCCTGAAGCGCCGAAGTGGCGGAATTGGCAGACGCGCTACGTTCAGGGCGTAGTTCCCGTCAGGGAGTGGAGGTTCGAGTCCTCTCTTCGGCACCATAGATTCTTTTGGCTTTTGTCTTGCAATAACATACAAACAGCGATAGGTTCTTGGTGTCTATGAAACAGAGAAAATAGACACCAAGGAATCTCCTGTGGACCCCCTCGCCGGCAAGAACTCAACCTCCCCCGCGCAGTCGCCAGCACCACTCCGTCGCACCGCCAAGAAGCGAGTGCGGATAATCAAGAAGGTGCGGATCACAGGCGGAATCTGGAAATTTGTCTCCCTCGATAGGGTCAATAATCGCTACGTCTGGGACAAGCGGCCTGGGTACTATTTCCTCGAGTGGTGGGAAGGGGTCAAGCGCCGCAGGCAGCGGGCAGGCGAAACCCCCAGCCAAGCACTCGAAGCCCAGCGCCGCAAGCGCAACGAACTCATCGGGGAATTAGCCCTCAGTGGCCGACAGCTCGAAACAGTTCATAAGGAGGGAGACGCGACCCCTCTCGCGAACGCAATTGAGCTCTTCGCCGACCACATCAAGATTCACTCGCCCGCGAAGCCCCGCACATTGGAACGCTATCAGGAGGTGCTCGCACACTTGGACCGCATCCTGGGGAAAAAGAAATACGCCGAAGCAATCACTCGCTCCGACATCGATGACTACAAAATCGCCCGAAGCCGGGAGACCATTGGAAACGATCGTCGGCCCGTATCGCCCGCAACCGTCAATTTCGAGGTGAACGTCCTTCGGACGTTTTTTTATTACCTCATCCGTGAGCGTGGCACCTCCATGGAAAATCCCTGCGCCCGTTCTAAGCCGCTCCGCTCCGAAAAGGAACGCCTCAAGCGCCACCCGCCGACTTACAGCCAACAGGAACTCGACAAAATTTTTGCTAAATGCGAAGAAACCGACTGTGCCATGTTTGCCACATTGCTCCTTACGGGGCTGAGGAAAGACGAGCTCAGGAATCTTTTCTGGAGTGACCTCGACCTTAAGCGCGGGACGATCCGGCTTACTGCCAAAGAGGACTTTGCCCCAAAGGACTACGAGGAACGCCAGATTCCGATACCCGGGGACCTTACCAAGATACTGAAGAAAGTGCCTCGTACCTCAACCTGGGTGTTCCCAAGCGGAAACGGAAACCGCCTCGGTCGTAACGAAATGCTCCGCCGGTTGAAGACCGTGGCCGACCGAGCCGGGGTCGAGCACGCAACTCTTCACAAGTTCCGCCACACTTACGCCACACGGCTGCTTGAAAATGGTTGCGATATTGTCACCGTCCAACACCTTCTCGGACATTCAGACCTCGACACCACACGCCGGTACTTGAGCCCCGATGAAGACCTAAAACGTCAAGCTGTAAGCAAACTCACTCTAGGGACTAACATCCAATAACTTTCAAGCACACCAAGCGGCTCAGACAATGCGAGAATCTCGTCATCCGCATTAAAAGCGCCGGTCGTCACGGCCTTCTCTGGGAGACCATTACTCTCAGTGGATCAGAGTGAAAAACATCCACGGTCAGCATACTCGCCCTATCTGCTTCTGTCGCCGTGTAGTCTAGGCCTAAAACTCTGCTGTTCAATCCAATCTAGGATTTCCTGTTTCACGAAGCGAACGTTTGATTGTATCTTCACGTACGGAATTAGGCCGCGCTGCACGTAGCTATAAATGGTCTTGACGTCGATTCTGAGTAACCGTTCGAGTTCCGTCGCGGTGAGCATTTCCCGTGAATCTTGTGCGCTTGCTCTGGTTCGACTAGAGTTCGATTCGAGATTCATTGTGGACACCGTTACCCGTTTGTTTCATCCCTTTGACTTGGGCCGCCCACCCGCCGGGGCGCAATCACCCCGGCAAAACCTCATCCGACCACAATGCCGGTGACGTTGCCGTCGCCGCCTTCGTTGCGGTTTTCTTCGGAGAAGCTCTTCAACATGCTTGCCATGAAGGCACCAAATGCTTCGCTGCGCTTCTTTTCGGCATGGTGAAGCTCCGCCGGAGTCTTCTCTTTCCCGGAAGAAGACCCCACGATTTCCACCTGGGACGCGTCCAGCTCCAAAACCACCCTCCCGTTGTCGGAATACCACTCGATATACGGGTAGCTCACGTACGGATAGTACAGGTCGCCCGCCGCGACGTGCTTCTGATACCGGTCGGAGAATTCACGCCTGGGGGCTTCGCGCTCGTCACCCGTGAAATTGAGGTCGTCCCAGATGAGCTCATTTTGCGCCATGAGCTTCTGGGCGAGTTCTTCAGTCCACGGGCCAAGCGGAAGTCCGGCAGTAATGTCTCCGACAGTACCGCGTTGTACGGGCGCGAGACCATCCACATGCGAGCCCTCGCTGTCGGGCCTATTCCAGTCGGAAGGATTAGGGTTCGAGAGCCGGATCAGTGTTCCCCGGACGTCTTCATGGAAGTCTCCCTCCAGATCGAAGGTGACCCTGAGCGGAGGCTTGTTCCTGCGATAGAAGCGCATCCAGCCGGTTACCTTTCCGGGCGTGCGGTTGTCGAGCTCACCGTTCATGAGGTTTTCATAAGCCCGCCAAGCCATACGGTTGTGGGATTTGTTTATCCCGGGCCGTGCACCCGGCGGGTGAGCGAGATGAATTTTGCGGGGAGGCCTCTGCCTTTCCGCCGCCGTGAAGGCCGTTTCGATGACGGCGACGTGCACGGTGGACAGATCAACCTTTGGCCTCCCCCTTCCGTCCTTGGCTGTGCGAAACACGGTAACTGGCCTCGCATGAGAGGCCTCGTCCGTACCGCGCACAGCCAGGACAAGATCGAGAGTTGCCCTCCGAAGAGGCGAACGACGGGTTCGAGGTTAGTCGAATTGAGCCATGGCGCCCCCGCCACTCAAGGTGTAGGAAGCGCCGGTGATGTTATGGACCATTAAGTGCCAGCGGATCATGCCGAGGTCGAGGTCCTCGTGCTCATTTTCGGTATGGCTGAGCACGCCGCGGGCATAGACCTCTCCCTTGCGCGGGCCGGCTCGGTAGATGATGGCCTCCTCGAGCTGGTGGTGGCCTTCACGGCCGAGCACGTGGCGCTCGCGGTAAACCGCGACGCCGCGCTCCACGTCCCGCATGAGTTCCGACGTGAGCAGCTTCGTCGGAATTGCGAACCACTCCCCCTGGCGGCGGACATTGGCTCCGCGAGCCTCCGCCTCCCGGACGAGCTTGGGCTTGAGGGCGTTGAATGCGTCCTTGAGCGATTTGGGCTGCCGGTCGATTGGCAGTTCCGCAAGGAAGTACATGCCAGAGCCCATGCCGGTCGGGTCCACGGCGGAGAGGTAGTAGCGGTCACGCAGCCGCAGTACCGAATCCCCGAGCGTGTGGATCTGCCGGGTGTGGTTCCGGCCGTGCTTGTCCTTCTCGGTCACTGTCTCCCACCGTTCGCCCCCGCTCGGGACGACGATTCCGGCCTCGCGCTGAAGCTCCCGGAATGGGATCGGCTTTTGGTTCCAGTCCCGGATTTCGCCGTCGGTCCAGGCTGCGACAATCGAATGGAAGGGAACCACGCCGAACGCACCTGAGGGGCTGCGGAGAGCGGCGAGGACGTTCCGCTGGTGCCTACTGACGGGCCAGTCGAGCCTGGCGCCGTTGACGAGCAGGCTGCCATCCCGGAGCCGCACGGCAAGCGGGATGCTTTCTCCCGCCAGGCTGTACGAGCCCCGGTAGTAGCGAGGGAACTTCGAGTAGAGAACGTCCTGGTCGGCTCTCATGTAAGTGCCGCGCCCACCGTTCCCGTGGTGGACGAAATTTTCGATGAGTTGTGTGTGTTGCATTGTTGTTGGGACCAACCCGTATTCCGCCGTTCGCCTCTTCCGAAGGCGGCTCTCGTTAATTCGGACCTCCTTAATCTGATGACAACTCAAAGTAATCAAGACTGACACCCTCCTAATAGGCCGCGCTCTCGAATCTCCAATAGATTGAAAACACACAACTTAATCCGCTCCTCCTCTCCTTTCGACAGGAGACTCCGAAAGGAGAGCATGATCCTCTGCTTCCGCATCCCTCACTTCCAGAATCTTCCGCCTCATCCCGCCTGGAAGCTCGATAAACCCTGCATCGAACAAGCCCGCTTCCCGAACCTCCTCTTCCGTCGCTACTAAGACCGGTACTGACACCTCCTTGCCCCGCATTTCGCGCGACAGAAGGTCAAGCCGCCTCCCCTCTGCCGTTACGATGACGACCGCCTCGAACGGGAACCCTTCAAGCCCCTCCGCATACCGGCGGAGCTTTCCCATGAGCTTGTCGAGCGTCTCGGTCCCGCGGTCATACTCGGCCACGAAGGCCCGCCGCTCGGGGGCGTGGACTGCAAACACGGCGTCCGGGATTACCGGGAACTTCCAGCCAAGGTCCGCAAGCTGCCAATAGGCGAAGAAAAAGCCTACAGGGACCGACGCCCGCTCGACCCCGATACGGATCTCGTTGATTCCCAGAAGGTGCTCCAACTGGCTGGGCACGTCACCCCCCACCATGACATTCACTCCTTTCTCTTCCACGAGCGGTTTGCCCTTCGGCCCGACTGCATGGATGCTTTCCGCAGTCGGGTGATCCCGGTATGAGCGCAGATAGCCGGCATCGGCAAGCTTCCGCAGGCGTTTCTGAACCGCGTTCAGTGTTGCCTTCGGGAAATACAGGTGCCTCAACTGGTCCGTCGTGAGCCACCGACAGAGGGCGCACTTCACGAGCATCCGCACATCGCGTTCGGTCACGCGAACGGTCATTCATGTCGCCTCCGGGAGCTTGGTCGTCACGCCGCAGCGGTAGCAGCGCACGACGCACGGGATAGTCCCACAGACGGGGCACGCTCTCAGCAGATGGCCGCGGTACGTGAAGCCGCAGGAGCACCGCCAGATGCCAACGAGCGAAACCTCCGCCCCGCATTCGCAGACAATGGCAGGCACCATCGCAATCCGAAAGAACCGGTAGCGTTCGGCCGCGCGCCTCAGCGCCTTTACGGCAAGGATGGGGCTCGCTAAGACGAAGAGCGCTCCATCCACCCAGGGATTCTTCACGCCTGCCATGCCCTTCGCTCCTCCCGGTACTTCATTTCGAAACGGTCTGGTAGGATCGGTTCGTCCTGCGGTTCGCGCCACTCACCGTCGCGTTCCTCAATAACCCGCGCATATTCCTCGTGAGACAGCCGCCCACCCAGGGACGGATCCTCCCGGAGGGCATCCACGGTCTCCCGGAATTCTTCCCCTTCGGGGATGTTCAGACTTCGTGTGCGGAGCCTGATGGCTTCGGCCGAGTGTGTTTTGAGCCAGAGGTAGCCCGTCCGGTCAGGAAGGTGTGCAATGCCTTCAAGCAAGAGCGCCCGTTCCTCATCCAATGAATAAAGGGAGTGTTCGCGAAACGGGTGCACATCAGGGCGCGGGCGCCGGCCGGTCACCGGAAGTGCAGCCCTCAGAAACTGCGCATCGCGGGGAGTTCCCCGCAACGTCAGAGACCACCTGATGTTGGTGTGAACTGTTTCGAGGAAACGGGTGTCCGGGACCGCACTCGTCAGGTTCTGACACATGAAGCAAAAATAACTGCCGAAGCTCCTTCCCATCGTGCAGATGTCTTCGACGTTCTCCTGCTGTTGCCGGGCTCGGAAGAGGTTCTGCGCTTCATCGCACACCCATAGGTACTTGACCGGGGGGTTATTGGGCCGTGCGAAGATTCCCTGCCGGATGTCGGAAACGACAACCTCCTGGAGGCGGGAGCGTACCCCGCGCGTAATCGATCTCCCCGCACAGTTGATGAGGACGATCTTGCCCTCGTTTTGCAGACGACGAAAATCGGGAGCGGTCGGACCCGAAAGCGCCAGCCGCACTCCTTCGGAGGCGAAGAGCGATTCCATCCGGGCACGGAGTGCGGCGATGGTGGCTTTGCCTTCCTGCGCGAAGTGATGCGTAAAGTACCATTTCAACTCGGGGTTCTTTGACTTGGTAATCAGGCGGGAACGGAACGCTTCCGCTGCCAGCACGTTGTTCAGGTACGTCAAGGGCAATCCGAATTCGGCAAGGAGTATCAGGACGTTCTTGAGGACTTCGCCGCCGCGAAGCGAGAGCTTGTCGCCCGAGGGTAAAAGCTCCCGTAAGGTTTCAAGGCGGCTCGTAACGAAGAAATCCGGCTCAGTGTTTGGCCACAGGGCGAGGATATTGTACGAGCTCACCGCCCGGCGAGCAGAGAAGTCAATGACGACAATCCGTTTCAGAAGCTCTTCGCGCCTTTCTTGGTCGAGGCATTCTAGCCGGGCGGCGAGCAGATAGAGCACCCGGTCGAACAGCTCGCCTTTGGGATCAATGAGGCCAAACGCTAAGGAGCGAAGGTCGGGCAACCGGGCGATGATGCCTTCGAGCACGAGGCACATGGCCATAGTTTTCCCGCTACCCATGCCGCCTGTTACCACCGAGTACCCCTGGCCGATCTCAAACAGAGGAAGGACGACCGGCTCCCCCCATTCGGTTTCCCCGAAGACGACCGTAGGTCCAGAAACAGCGCTGAGGTCGCGGAGAAGGCCGTGCGCCGTCCGGCGCGAGGCGCGCTCCGGGCCGTGGGCCAGCGCTGCAAGGTGACGGGTGGTTTCGCGCTCGATCCGCCGCCTGGAGAATTTCTCGGCAAGCCATGCCAAATTACTCATCGTCGCTTCCATCATCGCGTTGTGGGATTACTGGTGTCCGCTCCGCACCTCGCCGTAGCGGAATTGCATGCCGCGATTGTTTTCGGCAGGCCTCGCGCATGAAGTAGGCAGCGAAGACGAAAACGAGCCCGAGGAGCATGACTGACATTGATCCCAAGTGGGCCCCAAACTGGCAGATGACGCATATCCCTACGAACGCCCCCACCAGGAACACCGCGAGACGACGGAACAGTTCGCCGCCGTGCTTGGGGCTCACGATATACACGAGCGCGGCGGTTATGAGCACAGTAGCGGCGATTGAGGCCATCAAGCTCAAGAGCCAATGAATCATTTTGTTTCCTCCGAAAGGGAGCCCCGCCTCTCTGACTTGCTTGCCAAGGGAATACTCGGCTGGGGGCAGTACGGTTCGAAGGTCACAAGTTCGGGGCGGGAAAACAATGAACGCCAAACGGTCTGGAGGCGGTCGTCTTTATTTGGATCACGAACTGCGGCTTTCCTAATTTCCCGGCCAGACGGCCCGAAAATGCGACCAGCAGTTTCAGCGTAACCGCAGAAAGCTACCTTGATCCCACGATTGTCCAGCGTACGCGGAAGTGGATCCTTAGGTTTGCGGTAGCCCCGAAGCCGAGCTTCGATGGCGCGGTCGCCGTTTTCTTCAAGGTCCGTGGCCACCCAGAGACCGCATCGGGAGCCGGCCTTGCAACCCTTCGCACGAAGGTCGGCAAGGGCCTGCTGCACGCTGAGGTAGATTGGAGTGGCTAACGTAGGATGGAGTGAACGGCACCGTCCCCAGAGGTCTTGCAGAAGCTGCTCACGGCGCTCGGCCCCGGCCTGCCTGCCTTCGATCACCTTCAGGTCCATGGGGATCGCATACGTGGCAAAGCGACGAGGCTCGTACGCTGTGGAGACGTTACCCAAGGCGAAAACGCTCAGCGTAGAACCCACAGACACGCCGGGATCGTGGAGTGAACGCTCGGCGGAACCCACTGCGGCTTGGCACCCGCCAGTAAACGATAACGAGCGGTCGTACACCCCTCCATATTGACTAGGGGTTTCGTGTCTCATTGCGTGAACCCGCCAGCCAACAAAGCCGGCGGTCGCAATAGAGGCCGCGACCAGGATCATCAACGGATTTTTCATTGTAATCCCCCTTTGACGCCGCGGACGCGGCCAAGATTTTCGTTAATGCCAGCATTGTAGCCATCTAGAACGGCCTTGATGGCAACGGCCTCTAGTTCCTGCAAATGGACGCAGCGGTTGGCGCGGTCTTCCACATAGGCGATCTTTTGCCTAATGGAGTCATTGACCTCTCGGAGTCGCTTCTGGCGACGCTCAAGATCAACCAGCTCAGCGTCGCGGTTAGCAGTCGCTTTGTCTTCCGCAAGTTTGACGACTAGCCATTCAGCTTCTCGCGTGCGAAGGCCGCTCGCGAGCCACTCGAGAAGCAGGACAGCGCTTACTTCGATAATCGTGAGCCCCACGGCGAACAATACCTCGGCCGGGCCTTGGGCAGAGGACAGCCGGAGCGCGCCCAGGCCCAGACCTACGACAATCCCGGCAACAACGCCTGCCCATGTCCACTTCGTCCGCCGCCCTGAGAGGATGGCGAATGTCAGCATGGAGGCGATGAACCCGGCGCAGAGTGATGAGCCAAACCAAGCCAGCATCTGGTCCCGAACGGTGAAGAAGAGGAAATCGTGGAGAGTGGGGGCCACGGTGATCGTGATAGCCACGATGAAGGCTGCTGCAAGCCAGCCACCCGCTTCAGGCTTCGAGCCAGCTTTTGGCGATTCGGCGAGTGCCCTCTCGGCGTCGTGTAAATTTGCCGTAGCATGGGCCACGCCTTTTTCGGTTTCATCACGAAGCCCGAGAAGGCGGTCGTATTCCGCCTGGTGCATCTTGTCGTGCGCGTTCTTCTCTGGGTCGAACTGGTCGCGGTAAGTGTCGCGCGCAATCGAGCGTGCATGGTCTTCGAGCGACTGCAGGTCGTCGGAAACAGGAGCAACAGCGCCGCTCTGCCGGCTGCGATTCCGCCCCATTTCGAAAAGGCCAGTCTGCATCTGCAGGATTGGCCCAGCTTGAGGATCGGACGAAAAAACGTTATCCAAAGGGTGATGCGGATGGTCCGAGGCAGCGGAATCATCGTGATGGTTGCCCGAGTTTGGTTTTTGGCCATTTGAGCTCATGATTCCTCCTTGTCCTACTTCCCGTACCGCGACAGGGTTCGATGTTTCGTGGCTGCCCCTGCGCGATGACGATTGTGCCCTGAATAATTGAAATGTGTACTCCGGTGTTGCCGTCATTACCGGAGTTGCCGATCATTTTCTGTGGTTCTTTGGGTCGGACTGGCGTCAACTTCAGAAATGATTTCTCTGCTCTTAAGATACTCTTCGATAGCTCGGGCATCGAAGCGCCAAAGCTTGTTACCGTTCCCAATTTTGAACCCTGGCAACTCGCCGACCTCGGCCCAGTACCTAATTGTCCTCTCGGAAACGGCGAATCTTCTGGCTACGTGAGCTGGCGTCAAAAGCCTGGATGGACCGGAGGATTCGACGGGCTTCCCCGTGGTGGTTTGAGTATTCGCCGACTCAGCTTGTGGGCCGACCGCAGGCCGTACCGGATTTGAAAAGTCGGCCACAAGAGACTCCCATGCGGATACCCATGCTTAGCCCGGCTAGCGGACAAAACCGCCCGAGGATGTATCTAATGGTCTCGGCGAGTAGCTTAGTGACACCCGCGCCGAAGCACCGACCCGCTGAAAAGTCACTCAGGCCGAAATGTACGGCCGATAGGGAAAGTGCTTCTTGTGTCCGAAAACGATTCAATTGAAGATTGGTGGGTGTTGGAAAGGTCCAGAAGCGCTTTTGCGGAGGGAGCCCTCACTCGCCCGGAAGTCTGAATTGGGCTTGCAGACAGCGTTGCACCTACACGGGTGTCACAAGGACGGTTTCTACGGCGCAGGCCGCGGCGATACTCCCGCATGTAGGTACGAAAGTATGCGCGGCGTTCTTCTGCACTGCTGTTTTTCCAATCAGAAAGCCAATACTTATCACCAGCAGCCTTCCAAAGGCGGCGGTGTTCACGCTTCCAAAGGACTGCTGCTAAGGGGGAATGAACATCACAGTACTTTCGTTTGTGGCCTTGCACTGGCATGACTTGGCAGTAGGCGCAAAGACCGATATCCATAGTCGGCTCCTCAGACCGAATGTCACGGACCTAGCAGGTGGCGAAGGGTTGCCAACTGCGATCAGCGGAGCAATCTACGAATAAAGGTCTTCCCGAGGGCGAAAGAAGAATAATTGAAGGCAAAGCAAGCCCGCGAAGCTAGCCAAATAAGGAAGCTCGCCAACAGGCTAGAATTTAGACTACTAGAAGGAAAAGGGCAAAGTCAAGCGAAACCCCGAATGTAAAAAGGAAAACATCCAAATCCTAAGTGGCCCCAAGTCCCCAACGACGGGGGGCTGGACAATAACGACACCTCGCAGACCAAAGAGCGAAAAAGAGGTCCGAGGGCAAGGAACAAAGCCAGAGCTGAGACCAATATTAAAGGCCTCCGCGGGGGCGGAGGCCAAGGACGGGAAGAGGCTCTTCGTGATTGTCTGGGAAACAATCACTATCTTTCGTGTGTACACGCGAAAGCAGGCATTCCTACTGAACTTCCTGAGCGCATGGAAGTAAGGACTACCTCGAAAGGGGTAGGGTAGCCGCTAGTGTGGATTTCGATGGGGGTCCCAATCCCTCATCTCTCAACGAGTGCCACACGCAAGCCCAAGTGGGGTCCGTACGGCCCCTACCCTCCATTTCGCTATGAGGCACCTATCGCCTCAGGGCTAGATTCTTCTCATTTAAGAATCGGAGGTTGAAGAGAAGCCGCAAGAACTATACGTAGTGTAACAGCAATCCTTGGTCTGTCAATAGTGCTTACAGTTTAATATCTACGTACATTATAGCATATCTAAACTCCTTGTCAAGGGGGCTGGAGGCGAAGGAACGCCGGAGACAAGGAGGCAAAAAAGGAGGTCGCCCGGTTCGAGATAAGCTAAGAGCTGTAGAGATTCCCCTGATTGTGGCTTGAGAAAAGACTTGCGTTTCCTCTTAGGTCATATAGACTATGCGACAATTGTAGTAACCGATAAGCCCGGCAGTACCGTTCGTGCAGGAGGATGAACCATGCGGGATCTATCCGTCTCCTTTCTGGACCCAAGCCAACAACAATCGGCTCTGCGCTTACTCTGGCTCGACATCCGAAAAACAGCTAGTGAGCTGAGGAAACAGAATGTAGCTAAGGATCAACAATTACTCCAAGAGGTCATGCATCTGATAAGCAGCACGCCCGCCCTGGACTGGGAGAAAAGCAAAGCCGAAGCGTTCATAGAACTGGCCTGTTCCGTTGCGGAGAGTTCACTCGATCGCGCGCCGACATTGGAGGAGAAATCTATCAAACAAGCTGTCGAGCGAGCTGAACGAATATGTAACCTTGCGGCCGCTGCTTCTCAAATAAGCCCAAGCGTCAAACAGCTAGCTTGTGGCGTGTGGTTTCGGAGCCAGCTGCTCCTCGGAATAACAGAACAGGACGGTTTAGATGCACTTGTACAAGCGGCAAATGTAGCCTTGAAGCCTCTAAACCTTCCGGACGAACCTCTATCAGAATCCCTGCGCGCGCAACTAGTTGTCAGAATCGCCTTGGGCGATGTGCCTGGATTGACAAGCGAATCTTCGATGACGTGGGCAAAATCGCACTGTGCAGTTTTGATTCAAAGGCCTGATCTTCAAGCCCTCCTGTCAGAGGCGGCAGCTATCTTTGATATCGAAAATCCGTACGATCAAATAACGGGGCAAGCTGAGCCGGGGCCCAAGACGCACCAGGCCGTAGTCTTGGAAGAGCAGCCAAGTATTCTGGCTTTACCCACCGTTTTGGCTGAAAAAGACATAGAAGACCAGTGCCGAACTATTCTGTTTGATCTGCTAGCTCTCGCTAGCGAGGAGAATACGCCTTTAAAGCCGCAGACAGTCGAGGCGTTGAACTCAATGGACTTCGCCTTGCCTGCTTCAGCTATGAAATCAACGTTCTACTTTGCAGCCAGTGAACTCTGGCAAGCTTATTCCTCTCGCGGTGGCAGTCGATTCTTAGAAACTGCGGAAAAGCTGGCATCCTATACATATTCTTGTGCGGTGCGGCATATTGCTGGTGATCGAGACGTTGATCGAAACGAGCGGTCCAACAGCTTGATGCTTTGGATGTTTACACAATTTCCGAAACGGATGCTTACTTGTCAAATCCCAGAACTCGAGGCCGCGGCGGGAAGACTATGCGTAGCCGCTAATACCAGATTAAACGATCTCTGGATCCGGCAAGGTATCATCGAAGCCTTTGCAGGAAAATCTCATGAGCTTCGAAATGCCGGAGATTTGGAGGAACTCAAGCAGATCCTGGATGCATATGATCACCAGTTGCGAGACCTCCATCGCGAATATTTGCAAAAGGCCGACCAAGTTGGCGTCGAGCCAAGGGCTCAGGAACTGGATGCCTGGGACTCACTCGGTCTGCCGGATGATCACATACCCAAGAAGGAAGGCACAGCGGAGTTGGCGACAATCCTGGAAGACCCTGACTTTCAAAAAGTCATCAATCGCGGGTCAAACGAAGAGGTGTATCAGTTTGCCAAAGTTAATTCGCAGAGGATTCAGGAAATCCTGGAGCGTCGGCTCGACGTTCGCTTCGGCCTAGACCACCTTATGCAGCCGGAGTTGGTAATCTACGACTCAAGAAACGTCGGGAAACGTGCAGAGAATCCTGAGTTTGCCATAGCACGAGATGCTTTGCGTGAAGGACAGTACCCTCGGGCCGCTACATTGTTTGATCGCCTTGCACCGAAAATGCAGGGAGTAATGCGGAATATCGCTCGCGACTATCAGGCTTATGCCTTAGCTAAGGACGGAAGAGAAATGCCAGCACGCCTCCAATTGGATCAGGTCTGCCGAGAAGAATTCTATTCACCGTCAGCATACTGGAATATGGCCTGCTGTGAACTTTCGGAGAACCTGGAACAGCGATTAGAAATCTTGCTCAGCGGATTGCAACACGCGCCGCATATGCACCTCTTGAACGGAGCGATCTATTTAGGGCTCTTCCTGAACGATGTGCGAGTTAGAAAATGGCTGCCCTGTTTGACTTTCACAGAAGCACTCCTCCTTTTCTATAAGTTCGAAGGCGAAGGGAGTAACTTGACTAACCAGCAAAAGCAGGAACACGTCTTGTTGCTGGGGCGATACGCAGTAGACGGAGAACCAACGGTGCCAGACCCTGTAGTCGAGAGACTTACGGACATCCAGATCCAACGGTACATGAATACCATGCTAGAAAGGCGTCAGTACGCTGCATTCGAATTTTGGCTAGGGTGCCGCGAGCGAGTCATGAGAAGTCGGTACAAGTATTGGGAGATTAAAACGGACTACCTTGAGAAAACGGGCCGTAAAAAGGATGCTGTGGCTTCTTTTCAGGAAGAATTCCGTCTGCGCATTCGTTACTTCGGCAGGCTCGCTCAGAGGAAAGACAGACGGCGATTCGATCTATTGAAAGGTACGAGGCCGCGGTTGGGAAAGTGGTTGCTGGCTTGTTGGCCTGACCTGAAGAATACTGGCCTCACCCTCTTCAACACGGCCAGATCATTCGAGGGACAGTACAAGCAGAGTGTACTGTCAGAACGGGCGAGAGAAATGTATGGCCAACAGGAAATGCACCCTCCATCAACTCCTCGGCCTCCGGCCCGTAGCACCGACGCTGGCGAGAAGAAACTGCGGACTACCACGCAAGAACCTCAAGCAGCGTCCCCGCTTCAGGGTCGCCTTGGCGAAGTGTTTACGACAGTCGGTGCAGAATGTCAGTCTCGATTGCGGGAGCTACACGAGCTACCCGCAGTTAAATGGCGACTAGATGAGTTACTTGGCGCACTGCGTGCCAATAAGAATCAAAACTCGGCAGAAGCCCTTCAACGTCTCATGCAGGGATGGGAAAGATACTCCGCTCTTGCTACTGGGGCAGACAAACAGACAGCTTTAATGGCTGCCTTGACGACCTATGGCGATTTGAAGAAGGCACTGCAAAAAGAGCTGACTGAATCAGAATGGACACTGGCTGGACCGGTGCTCAGGGCCTTAAGGTCCGTGAATGATGGTTTGATACGAGCCGCAGATTTGCTGCCGAGTCTGTGCATCGAGCCGGTCGAGGGGGATGCAGTCATGGTCGATCCTTCAGTTGATGAAACCGCTGTTGCACTTAGAGTGCGTAGCACACGTGGCGCCGCCGTGAGGATGAAAGGCGCCAAGGCGGTTTTGGATGATGGCATGAC
>JBJKQV010000151.1:0-4093 GCA_046704985.1 Terriglobia bacterium | reverse complement strand
GATGTAGCGCCTCGCGCCGCTCGACAGTCTATCCCGCCCGGGCGGGATAGACTGTCGAGCGGCGCGAGGCGCTACATCAGGCGACGAGGTGAACATGAAGATTCGGAAAGCGGTACTGCCGGTGGCGGGTTTGGGGACGCGTTTTCTGCCTGCCACCAAGGCACAGCCCAAAGAGATGCTGCCCGTTGTGGACAAGCCCCTGGTGCAGTACGCGGTCGAGGAGGTGCGGGGCTCGGGCATCCCCACCGTCATCTTCGTGACCGGGCGCGGCAAGAGCGCCATCGAGAACCATTTCGACGTCTCCTTCGAGCTCGAGCACGAGCTGGCGGGGCGAGGCAAGGAGAAATTGCGCCAGCAGATGCGCTCCATCTCCGGTTTGCTGGAGATCATCTACATCCGCCAGAAGCAGGCGCGGGGTTTGGGGCACGCCATCCTCACCACCCGCGATCTGGTAGGCAAGGATCCCTTCGCGGTGCTGCTCTCCGACGACATCATCGACAGCCGCGAGCCGTGCCTGCGCCAGATGATGGCGGTGTACGAAGAATTCGGGACCTCGGTGGTGGCGCTGCAGCGCGTCAGCCGCCAGGACGTTTCCAGCTACGGCATCATCCGCGGCCACGCGGTCGGCCAGCGCCAGTGGAAGGGGCGGCTCTTCCACATCGACGACATGGTGGAGAAGCCCCGCCCCGATAAGGCTCCTTCCAACCTGGCCATCATCGGGCGCTACATCCTTACCCCCGACATCTTCACCGAGCTGGCGCACACCCGCCCGGGAGCGGGAAGCGAGATTCAATTGACCGACGCGCTGCGCGCCCTGCTGGAGCGCGAGGCCGTGCACGGGTACCTCTTTGAGGGCACACGCTACGACGCCGGCGACAAGCTGGGATTTCTCAAGGCCACCGTGGAAATGGCCCTCAAGCGCCCCGACCTGGGCAAGGCGTTCCACCGCTACCTGAAGTCGCTAAAGCTCTAAGCGGAATCGAACCGAGCGCGCTCGCCGTGCCGGTCGGCGGCGCGGGCGGCGGGACCATCAATACTTAATTCAAGAAAGGGAAGTGCGGCGAAGTGCCGCCTCAGGACTTGGACGCGGTCTGGGGCTTCTCGGCCTTGGAGGGAGTGGAAGCCGGGGCGGCCTCCTTTTTCTTGCTCGCCGAGCCGTTGCCGTTGTGAGGGGAGGGCGCGGCCGGAGTTCCGCTCTTGTGGGCGTAGTCGGTGACGTACCAGCCGGTGCCTTGGAACTGGATGGCGGGGGCGGAAATGACCTGCTCGAGCTTGCCGCCGCACGCTTCGCAGCGGGTCAAGGGCGGGTCGGAGAATTTCTGGATCTTTTCGATTTCCGTGCCGCAGCGGCGACACCGGTACTCATAGAGTGGCAACCCGGGCCTCCTGCTTTCTGAAACCCCACAGAACATTATAGCAGCCGCGCGGCGCTCCGTCAAAATGGCTTTCCGCGCAATGGGCCCGGCTCCGGCACCCTGACCCTCTTCGTTGACACTGGTTTCCGTCCCGCGTAGTATGACTTTACCAAAGGGGCAGGGGCGTGATCGGAACAACCGTTTCTCATTACCGAGTCCTGGAAAAGCTCGGCGGCGGCGGGATGGGTGTGGTCTACAAGGCCGAAGACACCAAGCTGGGCCGCTTTGTAGCGGTCAAGTTTTTGCCCGATGAGCTGGCCCAGGACCCCCAGGCGCTGGAGCGCTTCGAGCGCGAGGCGCGCGCCGCTTCCGCTCTCGACCACCCCAACATCTGCACCATCTACGAGATCGGTGAGCACGAGGGCCGGCCCTTCATCGTCATGCAATATCTGGAGGGCCAGACGCTCAAGCACCGGCTGGAAAGCCGGCCTCTGCGCATGGACACGTTGCTCGACCTGGCCGCGCAGATGGCCGATGCCCTGGACGCCGCGCACGCGAAGGGCATCGTGCACCGCGACATCAAGCCGGCCAATATCTTCATCACCGCGCGCGGGCAGGCGAAGATCCTGGACTTCGGGCTGGCCAAGATCGCCGCCCCTTCGACGCCGGAAAGTTCTCAGATGCCCACCGCGGTCAGCGCGCCGCAGTTGCTCACCAGCCCCGGCGTAGCTCTGGGCACCGTTGCCTACATGTCTCCCGAGCAGGTGCGGGGCGAAGACCTGGGCCCGCGGACGGATATTTTCTCCTTTGGCCTGGTGCTCTATGAAATGGCCACGGGACGCCAGGCGTTCGCGGGAAATACTTCCGGAGTGATCTTTGAGAGCATCCTGAACCGCCAGCCGGTTTCGCCGCTGCGGCTGAATGCGGATGTTCCGCCCAAGCTGGAAGAGTTCATCTTCAAGGCGCTGGAAAAAGACGTGGAAATGCGCTACCAGAACGCTTCCGACCTGCGCACGGATTTGAAGCGCTTGAAGCGCGATACGGATTCGGGCCGCTCGTCGGCGCGTCACGCGCCTTTCGAGCCGGCGGCCTCACCCGCTCCCGCGCGGCCGGATTCTGGTATACAGGTGCACGTTCCTCCCGCGCCGCCTTCGAGCGGCTCGAGCCCTGCGGTTGCGCCGCCGACGCCCGCGAGCGAACCGGCAAGCGGCGTGAGTTCGTCTGGAATAGCACCCGCTGCGCCGCGGCGAAACAAGTTTCTGGTCCCTGCGGCCATCGTGGTGATCGCGGCGGCGGTTGGAATCGGCTGGTGGGTTGCGCACCGGAGCGCTCCGGCGCCTGCGCCGGCGGCGAAAGCGCACAAGGCCTTGGCGGTTCTTTATTTTTCCAACCTCACGCAGGATTCTTCGCTCAACTGGCTGAACGCCGGGCTGACTGAAATGCTCACCACCAATCTCGCCGAGGTGAAGGGACTGGACGTGCTTTCGACCGAACGGATTCTCGCGGCGCTGCAGCCGCTGGGGATGAAAAACACCACCCAGCTCGATCCCGCTTCAGCGCTCAAGGTCGCACGCAGCGCCAACGCCGACGCTTTTGTGACCGGGGCGCTGATTCGCACCGGTCCCCAGCAACTCCAGCTCGACGTGCAGGTGCAGGACACGGCGTCCGGCCAGATCTTGCTTTCCGACAAGGTCAAAGCTTCGGACGTGCAAGGCATTTTTGGCATGGTGGATTCGGTGACCGGCAAGATCGCGCAGCACTTTGCGCCCGCCTCTGCCTCGTCCGCCGGCGCGCCCAGCATCGAGCAGGTGGCCACTTCCAACGTGCAAGCCTGGCAGCACTATCAGCGCGGGCTGGAACTCGAGAACCGGTTCCTTTTAGCCGAAGCGATACGGGAGTTCCAACAGGCTGTTCGGCTCGACCCGGAATTTGCGCTGGCCTATTTTCAAATGGCAAGTGCGTACAGCCTTCAGGGCAACTCTCGGCAGGCGCAGGACGCCTTTGCAAGAATTAAGGGATTGAAATCTCGCCTGCCGCGCCAGGATTTGCTCCTCTATGAAGCTCTCGAAGCGGGACAAGAGGGAGATCTCGCCGGTGAGAGGAAGATGTACGAGTCGCTGGTCAAGGAATTTCCCCGCGACGCCGATGCCCGTGTTTCGTTATCGACCTTGCTCCAGAATGAGGGCGAGACCGCCCGGGCGGTCTCGGTGATCAAGGCCGGCCTGGCGCTCGACCCCAAGAATGAAATTCTCCTCAACCAGCTTGGATACGCCGAAGTAGCGGCCGGAAATCTCCAGGCGGCGCTCGAGGCGGATGACGAATACCGCGCCCTTCGTCCCAACGACCCCAATCCCTGGGATTCGCGCGGCGATTATTTGTTTGCGTTCGGACACGACGAGGAAGCCATCGCCGCCCGTCGCAAGGTGATCGAAATCAAGCCGGACTTTGTCAACTACGGGGAGTATATCAAGCTGGCGATTGCGTATGCCGACGAGAAGAAATTCGACTTGGCCAATTCCGCTTTGCAGGAATACGCGCGGCGTGTGCCCAGCTCGGGCAAGTTCTTTGTGCCGCTCTTCCAGGGGCAATTCAAGGAGACGCGCGGCGACCTGGAAGGTGCGCGCTCGAGCTACGAGCAGGCGGTGCGGGAAATGGCTGCTGCCGGACAGAATGCGCTGGCAGGCAACGTTCTTATGTCTCTCGGGGGGCTCGCGCTTCGCAGCGGCAAGGGCCTGGAC